>JAKPMW010000353.1 GCA_029548715.1 Spirochaetota bacterium
CATCCGGCGCACGGCCCAGCCAAGGTTGTGGGCAGTCGGACGGGTGGCCTCAAGGCGACGGGCGGCCTCAAGGCAACGACCGGCCGGGTCGCCCTGCCTGACAGCATCCAGGACCGCAAGATACATCCCGTATCCCGCTGCAGCACCGATCAGTCCCGCGCCCCTGACCTGCATCCCGGAAATGGCCTCACACATTTCCTCAACCGTATGGATATCCCGCAAAACAAACTCGTGGGGCAACCTGCTCTGGTCGATGATCCGGACAGTCCGGCCGTCTGCGAGCCAGATCGTCCGGTACTGCCGGCCATTAACCTTCATGCGGGTCGTCCTCCGGCACAGCCTCTGCCGTGAAACCGCCGGCCCGGATCGTATCGTTGAGCTCGATGATCGAGACAACCGGCATCTTGCGGTAGGCCTTGCGCCTGAGCCTGTTTTTCTTGAACAGTCTCGAAAACACCGGATACTCGCTCTCGCCCCGGTAGTGGTTGTCCCCCAGCCATGTCCGGTCGATCGCATCCAGAAGCATTCCGAGGGTAAACCGCTCGGGCGAGACACGCAGGATAAAGCGCTCTTCCCTGGCGGCGACGCGGACCAGAAGGCGGGCCTGTTCCATCCGCTCGACGATCAGGCGCACATCCCGGGCCGGGGAACCGATCTCGCCCGCCATTCCGGTGATGGTCGAGCCCGGTTCGTCAGCCGCTGGCGAAAGCGCATCCCGCGCCAGAATCATGGCGGTAAACAATCCAAGGCGCAGCTCGTCCGTCCGCCCGATTCCCTTGCTGCGCTCAAGAGCCGTCAGGTGTTCAAGATTGTGCCGGACGTAGACCACGATCACGGCATAGAGGACGATGATCCAGACGATAAAGAGCCAGAGAAAAAAGATCGGCAGGGCTGCCAGCGAGCCGTAGATCACGTTTGTCGAGACCGCAAGCGTTGTGTAATACACAAAGACTTCCTTGGACACCATGTAGAGGATGGCACCCACGATCGACCCGTACCAGGCCTTGGACCCGCTGATGGGACAATTGGGCATGACCCGGATCAGGGTATAAAAGGCCAGGACAACCATCAGGAGGGGAAAGACCGTCTCGCCAAAAAAAAGCGAAAAGCCCCCCACAATGCTCTCGCCCAGTTCACGCACATGACTGGTGACCATAAACGAAACCATGGTAAACACGGGGACAGCCACGAGAATCACCCCGTAACTGCGCAACTGATCCATAAAACGCCGGTTTTTGGGCACATTCCAGATCTTGTTGAACGCCTCCTCGATCGAAAAGAACATCAGGTAGACGCTGCCGAACAAAAAGAAGACGCCAACAATGCCCAGCGTCTCTACCGAGGCAGACTGGAGCATGCGGTCGATGGAGCTGGTCAACTCGTCACCCGCCCCCGGGGCAAGCATGGTGTAGAGGTGGGGCTTGATGCCGCTTTGGAGGATATTGCGCCCGTCAAACAATTTGAAAACCATAAAGAGCACGGCCAAAAGCGGTATCAGCGAAAGGATCGTGGTAAACGAAAGCGAGCCCGCAGTCTGCATGACCCGTGTTTCAAAAAAGAGACGCCATTCGAGCAGGATCATGCGCATGTGGCGAATGACAAAACCGCGAAATTTTCCCTTCCCCTGATCGGCGCCCTCCTGCCAGAGATCATGGCGCAGCCAGCCCGCAAGTGCATCAAAAACCCGCATTGTTTCCCCCCATCGTCCGTTACCAAAAAATATCTGTTTTTTTGCAGGATGAGCAAGTCCTCTGCCGGATTGAAAACAGGCTGCGGGTCAGGGCCATCCGTATCTATATTGTCAGGATGGGAGCACGAGGGACACTCTTTTTCGTTTTCCTCCGGATCGGGGGTGGGATGATCGGCGGCGGATATTCGATGCTCCCCCTGATCCAGCGGGAGATCAATACCCGCTGGGCTGACAGGCTGGTCTTTTCCGAAGCCCTCCCCCTGGCCCAGTCCCTCCCGGGTCCCATCGCGGTCAACATTGCCACGATTACCGGACGGGCCGTGGCCGGATTCTCCGGGGCCTGCCTTGCCGTCTGCGGAGTGATCCTGCCTTCAATCCTTGTCATCGGCCTTCTGGCTGCGTCCATGCTTGACTGGAAGACTGTCCCCCTGGTTGCATCCGCCATGAACGGCCTGAGGCCGGTGGCCATCGGACTGATTGCCGCCTCACTCTGGCGGCTGCGTGACACCTGGCTGCGGGGCCTGCTGCGCCCCTTGTTGGCCAGCCTGACCCTGGCCCTCCTCGGCCTCGGGATCATCCCGCCCCTGGCCCTGATTGGATGTGCCGTCTTCGCCGCGGGCCTCCATGCCTGGCTGACCAGGAAGCAGCCATGAACATCCTGACAGTGTTTGTTGTTTTTTTCAGGATCGGTCTGGCCGGATTTGGAGGAGGGAATGCCATGCTCCCCCTGGTCCACCACCAGCTCGTGCACGAACACGGACTGATGGATGAGGCATCCTTCGCCAACCTGGTGGCCCTCTCCCAGTCAACGCCTGGTCCCTTCGTCCTCAACATCGCAACCTGGGTCGGATATCGTGAGGCAGGCTGGGCCGGCGCCCTGGTGGCCTCAGCCGGAGTCTGCCTGCCGGGCTTTGTCCTCTCGCTGGTCGCGGCCCTGCTCGTTGCCCGCTTCCGGAACACCCGCTTTGTAACACATGCCCTGGGCTGGCTCCAGCCAGTCTTTGCCGGGCTGATCGCTGCCACGGTCCTGAGCCTCTTTCCCCAGAGTGTGGAGACCCCCCTCCAGGCCGGCCTGGCCCTGACCGCTTTTGCTGCAGTCGGAATAAAAAACGTCCACCCATTATATCTTCTCGGACTGGGGGCTCTCTGCGGAATCCTGGCCGGCTAAACCCGCCCGGCCAAGCAATTGACTTGCCGCTGTGCGCGGACCCGGTGTAGACTGGACAGATCATCCACACAGGAGGCATCATGATTCGACTATTCGGCATTACACTTCTTTCAGTTGTCCTCATCCTTGGCCTGAGTGCCTGCGGCAAGTCAGGCAACAGCGGCGACAAGGTTCTCAGGGTAGGCGCCGAGACAACCTTCCCGCCCTTTGAGTACCAGGAACAGGGTTCATCCGAGTACACCGGCTTTGACATGGACCTGATCCGCGCCATTGCAAAAGAACTCGGGCTCTCGGTTGAGATCAAGAGCATGCAGTTTGACGGGCTGATTCCTGCCCTCCAGGCCGGAAATATCGATGCCATCATCTCGGCTGTGACGATCACCGACGAGCGCAAGGCCAAGGTCGACTTCTCCGATCCCTACTACAACTCCGGTCTGGCCATTGTCGTCCCCAGGGACAACACCGCCGTCAAGTCGTTCAAGGATCTTGAAGGGAAAAAGCTGGCTGTCCAGATCGGAACCACAAGCGCCAGCGAAGCCAAAAAAATCAAAAACGCAGTCGTGCGCGAATTCAACTCAACCTCGGATGCCTACCTCGAACTCAAGGCCGGGGGTGCGGATGCCGTCATCAACGACCTTCCTGTCAGCCAGGACTTTCTCAACAAGGGGGGCAATGCCTACGCCAAGCTGGTCGGGGAGATCCTCAATTCTGAACAGTATGGCATCGCCGTCAAAAAGGACAATGCCGACCTGCTGAAAAAGATCAACGCGGGCCTTGCCGCCCTGCGGAAGAACGGGGAGTACGACAAGCTCTACGTCAAGTGGTTCGGCACCAAGCCCTGACCACCGGTTCCATTGCCAACGCCTCCGGATCGTTTTCCGGGGGCATTTTTTTTAGCCGGCGAAATCCCGGGTACAGGACAGCCTCGC
>JAKPMW010000359.1 GCA_029548715.1 Spirochaetota bacterium
GCCCATCAATGCGCCCCCCTGCCTCAAGCGAACGCTCAAGGTTGACACGCCTGCCCGGTGCAAGCTGCCCCAGGTTGGTACAACCAAGTGTCTCGCGTGATGCAAAGACCGTAAATCCGGCCTCACTGCAGGCTGTTACCGTCTGGCATGCGCCATTAATCGCAATACTGTCCCCACCGGCGATCCCCCGCGCCCAGGAAGGATCACAGCCAATCGTAATCCCTCGCCCAGCTCCAAGCGGGCGCAGATCCCTGACAATACCGACAGCGCTGATGATTCCGGTAAACACTACTGGTACAACCCCGAGCGATCAAGGGCATCCCCGGCTGTCTGTTCGTTTTCAGCAGGCATCAGCGAAATCCGGTAACAGCGATACCCGACAACTGCCCAGAGGACAAGGACCAGGCACGAGACAACCACAAGCACAGCACGCCATGCCCGCCACTGCGGGGGGATCTTCAGCAAGAGTCCGCCCGAAATCACCATCAGACACGAAAGCACCAGGGCGAAGAGGTGGAACAAATTTGATCCGGGTGCAAAACCGTCCAGTACAAGAACAAGCATGCCCGCAACCGCCAGCACAAGCAGGGAAATGGCAAAGATGCGCATTGATGACTCCTTCAAAGCCTAAACATACGGAATTTTTTTCATTTTTTTTGTCACTTTTTTGGCCCGGGGAACCTGTATATCATCGTAACCCGCAAGGAGTCGCAATGACCAGTAAACGCTTTGCCCTGTATTACCATCAGTACCATTCAGAATTGATACGGTTTACCTCCTGGCTCACAGGGAACAGGGAGACAGCCGATGACATTCTCCAGGAAGCGCTCTGTACAGCACTCAGACGGCTTGAGATGATTCCCGAAGGGGTCAGCTTCCGTGCCTGGATGTATATGAACATCCGCTTTACATGGATGCGATTCAGACGCAACTCACGGCGCGACTATGACAGCAGCTGCCGCTATGTCCGCACCACAAGTCCTCTCCAGACAGATGACAGGCCTGACTCGGACCAGCATCTTCGTCCCTGGAAGAGACTGGTTGACCGTGCAGTTACAAACCTGCCCGAACCTTACCGGAATTCGATCATACTCCACGAAATCCTCGGCATGGACTGCGCATTTGTCTCGGAAACCGAAAACACCTATGCAGGAACAGTCAAATCGCGCCTGTACCGTGGGCGAAAACTGCTGCGGCAGCGCCTCATGATGGTCGCCCGTGAGGAGAATTTTGTCTCCTGGAGGCGCCGCTCATGACAGACAGCAACGATGGCGGTGGTTCTGCTTCTTGCAGACCGGCTGTCTTGCCTGAACCTCCCCGCAAATGGGCACCCCGGCCGTATCACCAGAACAACAGGCCTGATGCTGTGTCTTTTCCGGCTTTCCCGGCTGATAAAAGGGACTTGCCATGCCGTCATGGTATGCCGATACTGGGTAAGAGGCGTCAACACACCAGGAGGATGTCTGTGCTTGTAAAAACCAGCGTGTTTGTGCTCGCTCTGGGGGTGCTTTCGTTCCCCACTGCTTCCTCAACTGCCTGGCAATCGCGGCCGGTCAAACCACATGTCGTGCTTACCCCGGCCAATGCCGTTGAAATATTGTACTCCCATGTCAAAAGGGTCGACTACCTGCCCCTGCTTGACTATTCGACCGGACCCGAGGCAAGGCGCCTGCAAACCCTGATTACCAACATGAAAAAAGACAGAAGCATCGAAAGCCTGATCCGCAGGCAGGCCCACGAACTTGCCAGTTACCGGATACACCAGCAGGAAGTGCACACCAATGTCGCTGCCATCATGTTTACCTGGCAGTATAAACGCAACACAGCACCCTCACGGGCCCATGGCAGGCCGGCAGTCGTCCTTGTCGAAGAAGGCTGCGAAGCCCTGCTCGTCAGGAAAGACAGCTTCTGGAAAATTGCATCCGTTCGCCCCTGGGTCCCTGAAAACGAACGCGGGTACACCTTTCTCCAGCGGCAGCAGACCAACAAAAACGCACGCAACAAAAAATAAAGCCGGCCAGTCCTTCAGGTCTTCCGGTTTTCCCGCATCCGTTCAAAAGCCTCCACCAGATCCAGCGAGGCTGCCGGAGTGCTTGACCCCGGGCTGACCCACTCAATACATGCCTGATCAATCTCGTCAATGAATCTGGATGGCTGGCACTCGCTGCTTTCGCCGTATCTTCGCCTCTCGCCAGCCCAGGTAAGGTACAGCCTCTTCATCGCACGTGTCATGGCAACATAAAAAAGCCGCCGCTCTTCCTCGACAGTCCCGCCCTCGATGCTGTGCGTATGGGGAATATTGCCCTCTTCAACCCCGGATACAAACACGTAGGGAAACTCAAGTCCCTTGCAGGCGTGCATGGTCATCAGCGTCACCGCATTCCTGCGCTGGTCCTTATCGTCATTCTTGTCGTCAACGAGCAACGAGATCCTCTCAAGGTACCCGTAGATATCGTGCCGCTCGACATCCTCGTCCGCCTCATACAGTTGCAGGCTCGTGTACAATTCCTGAAGCCAGCGCTGACTCTTCTGGAATTTGTCAGCATCGCCACCACACTCCCTGAGGAGTTCCTCTTCATACCCTGAGGCATGAACAATCTCGCGAACAACCGGAACCATTGAGCGGGCAGAGAGCAGCTTTTTCGAATAGCCTTCAATCAGTTCGCAAAAAAGCCCGATCCTGTAGCGGACGTTGTCATCCAGTGTGTCAACCGTGTCAGCCTCAAGGAGCACATCATACAGATGCAGCGAATGCTGCTCGGCCCAGCGCACGATCTTTTCGATCGTCTGGGTGCCAATTCCTCTCTTCGGCCTGTTGATGATCCGCAGCAATGCAATCTCGTCATGCCGGTTGGCCATCAGCCTGAGATAGCAGACGATATCCTTGACCTCACGCCGGTCAAAGAATTTTGTCCCCCCAATCACCTCATAGGGAATCCCCTGTCCCCCAAAAAGCTCTTCAAACGGCCGTGTCTGGAAATTCGTCCTGAATACGATAGCAATATCGGAAAACGAGGCCCTTTCTTCCCGCCTGATCGAGAGGATCTCGGAGACGATAGACTCTGCCTCATCCGTCTCATCGCTTGTCGGAATAATCCTGACCAGGTCACCCTTGTCACCGCTCGTCCAGAGACGTTTGCCCTTGCGTGCAGTATTGTGCGCTATGACCGCATTTGAAGCGGCAAGGATATTTCCGCTTGAACGATAGTTCTGCTCCAGACGTATCACCAGCGTACCGGGAAAATCCTTTTCAAAATTGAGAATATTGCTGATATCCGCACCACGCCAGGCATAGATGGACTGGTCATCATCGCCAACGACACAGATATTGTCATGCTGCCTGGTCATGCACCTGAGCAGACGATACTGGGCCTGGTTAGTATCCTGATATTCGTCAACAAGGAGATAGCGCCAGCGGGCAACATGCTCAGCCATCTCATCTGGAGCCGTGGCAAAAAGATCGACGGCAAGCATCAGGAGGTCATCAAAATCGACAATATTGAACCCCTTCAGCGTTGACTGGTAATGCCGGTAGATGCTTGCAAGCAGGTCATCCCCAAAAAAATCTTCCGCTTCCTTTCCGGGATGTATCAGGGCATTTTTTGCATCCGAGATTTTCCACGCCACCTTGTCCGGCGGAAGGATCTCAAGATCAACCTTGAGGTCCTTCATGATGTCAGTGATCAGGTGCATCCTGTCAGATGTATCGAAAATGGAAAATTTCTCGCGATATCCGAGCAAACCGATCTTGCTCCGCAGGAGCTGAACGCAAAACGCATGGAAGGTGCCGACTGTCAAACCCTTGCCGCTCTTTTTCGGAAGCAGGCTGTAGACACGTTCCTTCATCTCCCGTGCGGCCTTGTTGGTAAAGGTAAGCGCCATGATGGACCGGCCGGGGACATGCTGCTCGGCAATCAGCCAGGCGATCCTTGTGGTAATGACCTTGGTCTTGCCACTCCCTGCTCCGGCCAGGATCAGGAGCGGCCCGTCGCGATGGGTGGCTCCAACCAGTTGCTGGGGATTGAGTCCCATTGAATGAACAAACGACACGCTTTCCCTCCGCCAGTCCATAATAGCGAAAGAGGAGCCCTGACGGCAATGTTCGTCTCATGGCGATCTTCAAAAGTCCGGCTATTTCTTCTTTTGCGGGGTCTTCTTTTCGGCTTCCTTTTTCCTGATGTTTTCCTCCATCAGGTTGTTGGCCAATTCCATAATCCGCTTGTACTTGTTTGCCTCTTCCCCCTGCCCCATCAGGATCATGATTCTCCGGATGGCAGCGATAAAGGCAATCGACTTTTTGATATCCTCGGTTTCCTTGGTGGTCTGCTCATATTTTTCCCTGTAGCGCCGGCTCGCCTTGTCCAGTTGCTCCCTGACCATCCTCATCAGGGTCAGGTTTTCGACATAATAGGGCTTTCGCGGATCGTTGTTGGCAATGGCATCCCGGTAGTCAATAATATTCTTTGTCACCACAGCGTATCTGCCGTCAATCTCCACAAAGCTCCATTTCCATTTTGTATTGTCTCCAAAGGCGTCGACAACCTGCTGGATCCGGTACCCGATGGCATTGAGGAGATTGAGCTTTCTCTGCGGATTAAGCTTGGCTATGGTCGCCAGCCTGTCCTCGAGTTCGTTGGGCGGGATATCGATATGCGGCGTAACAACATCCTCAAGATGGATCAGTATCTGGTAAATCAGCTTCCGCGCCTCATTCAGATAGTTCTCGTTTTTAAAATTCATGATCTGGACCGATTCATCGTTCATCGCACAGTACAGACCGATTATCTTGAGATACTCGTTGGCAATGATGACATGCCTGTATCCGTGGAAGTTGTCCTTTTTGGTTTTGAGATCCTTTTCGAGCTGCTTGATCCGCTTCTCGATGATCTCCATGTCGCCACGGTACTTTTTTATGCTCTCATTAAACCGCGCCTTGTTTCGGAGCTTTTCCTGCTTTACAGCTACCTCATCCAGACCGCCCACACCTGTTCCTCCTGCCAACACAAGACCTTCCGCCTCACTTCTGTATCGGCAGGATCAGCCTGCAGATATAGCATTGCGGGTCCCTGTCTGGCGCAGTCCATTTTTGGACACTGCCGGGATTATCGGGAAAATACGGTATCAGGTATGCTGATATTGACACGGTAGTCCGAAAAGAGAAGTCTGCTGACGCTTGAGGCCGCGCCATTCTGCCAGGCTGTGATGGTCATCGAAACCGGGAGAAGATACCCGGCTATCCGTCCATACCTGTTGTCCACTGAGTAGACCAGGACACCCCTGGAAAAAAATCTGGCAGACTGGACTGACGAGTCATTCTTGCTGAAGGTAAACTCACCCCACGAATCGCCTTCTCTCCCCTTGCTGGCAATCCTGGCAACCCAGGCATCCGGGGTCTCGCGGGTTATCTGCATGCTGTACTGGGCAGAAAACTCCTGCCAGCTCCGGCCGCGGGATTCGATCCATGCCCCTGTCATGCCAAGATAGCCCTGATAGGCAGAAAAGAGGTTGCGGAAAGTCGTCTCGACGTTTTCAACCCGAATCACCTGCCCCACATCACGCCTGTACCAGGTCCTGACAACCGGGGTGCCCTGGCGGGCATCTGCGGGGATCCTGGCCAGACTGCGCACGACCGCATCTCCGGTGACTGTGCAGGAAAAACTTGCTGGACGCGACTGACCGATCTGAAGCATAAACCGGGAATAGAGACCAGCCGGGGTCAATGCGGGAGCTCCCAGGCCTTCAACTGCCGGAAGCACACAAAGAAGAATGAGTACAAAGGCAACCTGTCTGTTCATACTGCCTGACGACACCATCCGCACAAAAGCGTCAGACTTCACAGGTACAGGATACGTGAGCAGTGAAGGCAGGTGACAAGTTCCTGGCTGCGTTTGACCCTGCCGATCATCTGGGGCGGAATCCGCATATGACACCCGTCACAACTGTCGTTGATCACCTGCACGATCCCGATGCCATTTTTGCTGTTGACGATCTTTTCAAAGCGGGTCAGCGTCGGAATGTCAATCCCGACCACCATGTTCTCCCGCTCTTTGCGCAGCGCTTCGATGCGAAGCTGGTTTTCGGCAATCTCGGCCCGGATGCGGGCCTCTTCAGCCTCGATTTTTCCAAGCTGCTGTTCGTAATCAGGCTTGAGACCATCAAGATGCCTGACCAGAAATTCGTTGCGCGAACGAAGTTCACTGTCCTGCCTCTTGCAGTCGTTGATCTTGTCATTGGCGGCGGAAAATTCGTGCTCAACGGCTTCAAGCTCGCGCGACTTGCTGACACTGTTCATTCGCCGGGAGATGTCCTGTATCCTGTCCTGCAGCTCCTTCAGCTCGAGCGCAAGCTGCCCCCGCCGGGTCTCATTTTCGTTCAGCTCGCTGGTACAGGCATCAATCTCGTTTTTTTCAGGCTCAATCCCGCTCCGCATCCGTTGAATATGCTCAGGCAGGCGCTTGTTACACTGCTCGATGTCATATATCTCCTTGAGAACAGCCTGAAGATTAACCAGCTTGGCGATTACATCATGCAACGTATCCATACCCCAACCCCTTCACCCGCATTTCAAATCCAAACTCATCGCGACAGCTCCCCGGTCAAGACGTCCGGGCAGAAAAAAAGCATAAAGAGCGCCAAGCTCTTTATGCCCTGATACCCGGCACAGCACGAACAGTACACACCTGAAGTCGTCCTGACATGCCTGCCACCTTTACCGCAACTTGGGCCCACCTGGACTTGAACCAGGGACCATCGAGTTATGAGCACGCCGCTCTGACCACTGAGCTATGGGCCCGTGCACCATGTAAAGGTATCCCCGGATAAATTCACGGTCAAGAAAAACCCACGAGCCCGTCAGATAAAGTCACGCAGAATGCGAATCCGTGTCGGATGGCGCAGGCGCCGCAGGGCCTTGGCCTCAATCTGGCGAATCCGCTCACGCGTAACGTTAAACTTGTATCCCACTTCCTCGAGAGTGTGGTTGTACCCGTCATCAAGGCCAAACCGCATCCTGAGAACCTGCTGTTCCCGTTTGGGGAGTGTCCGCAGGACCGCATCCAGATGTTCACGCAAGAGACGGTTGGCTGTCTGATTGACGGGATTGTCCGCATCCTTGTCCTCGATGAAATCGTAGAGGTATGAATCGTCATCCTCCCCAATCGGCGTTTCGAGGGATATCGGTTCCTTGGCAACACTGAGAATGTTTTTCACACGCCCGACAGCCCAGCCCAGGCTGTCCGCAATCTCCTGGGGTGATGGCTCGCGCCCCATCTGCTGAAGCAGGACCCGGGATTCACGCAAAACCTTGTTGATCTGCTCGATCATGTGCACAGGAACACGGATTGTACGCGCCTGATCCGAAACTGAACGGGTTATGGCCTGCCTGATCCACCATGTTGCATAGGTAGAAAACTTGTAGCCCTTCTGATACTCGAATTTCTCGACAGCCTTCATCAGGCCGATATTGCCTTCCTGCACAAGGTCAAAAAAGTGCATGCCGCGGTTTACATATTTTTTTGCGATACTGACAACAAGACGAAGATTGGCCTGCACCAGGCTTTCCTTGGCCTTGGAGATCTGCAGTTCGGCAGCCTGAAGACGCCGGGCAACCTCGACAATCTCGTCACAGTCGGCGTTGCACTCCTGCTGGATCCTGCGCAACCGTCGCTGGCCATTGCGGTATTCACGAAAAATGGCATCCGCGTCATCAGCCGGTATTCCGTTTTTTGAACAGTAGGCCGCCAGGCCGGATGAATCCGCCTTTTCGACATACTTGCGCAAGCCACGGATCGCCGTCAGCGTAATCCCGAAACGCTTTTCCGTATCAGAAAAGATCTTCTGCTGTTCCTCAATCCGGTTCCCCGCGGATATCAGCCTGTCCGCGACCTCCCTGATAACATGACGCGAGAGCCTGAGGTTGCGCAGGCGGGCAGAAAAACGGTTGATGAGCTTTTGGATTTCCTCACGCGACTCATCGGTCCGGTCATCATCATCCGCAGCATCAGCCTCGACACCCAGTTTCTTGAGTGCCTTGCCCACTTTCTGGACCTCCTTCGAGAGGAGGTCGTACCGCTCTTCGTAGGAGGTTTTTTCTTCCTGGGTCAGATTGATCACACGCCCGGTCTCGATCAGGTCATGCAGAGAACCCTTGCGGGCATCAATCCGGTCCATGATGCGCTTGATCTCGGGAATGACAGCATATGAGTGAACGACAACCTCTTCAATATCCTGCTCGCCCTGCTCGATCCGCTTGGCCAGGACTACTTCCTGCTCTGCCGAGAGCAGGGAGACCTTTCCGATATCGCGCAGATAATGCCGGATGGGGTCATCCGAACCAGGACCCTCATCGTGCCGGTACAGCCGACCAGCCTGTACATGCACATCATGTTCGATTGCGGCAGGATGTTCCTCGGACTCATCCATCTGGTCATGATGCTCGTCATCATCAATATGCGTCTCCGTATCCACATCGTGCACGTCCTCGTGCACAGACTGCTCAACGGGCGCCGCGCCGCCCATTTCACGCACATCGACCACGGTAATCCCGGCATCTCCCAGTGCTGTCAAAAGCTCGTCCATCTTTTCAGGATTCCCCAGCGACTCGGGAAGCTCGTCATTGATCATGTCATATGTCAGACCGCCGCCCTTCCGGCCAAGTTCGATCAGCCGTTGCAGCACTCGCGCTTCATTCTGGTCCAGCATTACCAATGTCCGCCTTCAGTTTTGTTCCTGGTCGCCCTGTTGGACAAAACGAACCCCCCGGGTGAGTTCGTCTTCCCGTCGCCTGAGTGCCAGGATCTCCTGCTGCAGGGTCTGGAGTGCATTGTCGTCGCCAAGTAACTTCTGCCGGCGCATCTCTTCATCCAGCAATGTCCTTTCCCTGCGGATCGTCCTGATCCAGAGCTTGCCAATCGTGTCCTCAAACTGCCGCTGCCAGTCCATCTCGAGGCGGCCAGTGGCAATATCCTCTTCGAGAGTGGTTCGGATTTCGCCGGGGGAAACACGGGCCAGCAGGTCAGCCGGTCCCCACACTTCCCGGGTTTCGGCTATCGAACCAATGATCTCGTGCAGTGACCGCGCCCGGGCATCATCAATCCGCAATCCTTTCACTGTCTCGGCGAGCAACCGTGGCCAGGCAGCCGAATGGAGACCAACCAGCCTCATCAGGTAGAGCTCAAAATCGTCATCCTGCGCTGACTGACCCTGGCCAAATTTAGCTACCGGAACAGTGGCCGGCCCGTTTTTTTTCGCCTCGGGCGTAACCGGTTTCTGGCGTTGCCTGAGTTTCCGGTAATCGAGCTCGACCTCGTCAGGATCAACACCTGCCAGCAGGGCAGCCTTCTGCAGAAACAGGGAAACCTGAACGCCGTCCTCCATTCCTTCCAGAAACTGGTACACACCCTGCAAGAACATCATCGGCTGATCACCGCCACCAACTTCACTTCCCTGATAGATTGTGTTGATGACGAAGTCCGCTATCGGCATGGCCTGCCTGAGCATGGTTTTGATGCCGTCCGCCGAAAGCTCAAGTGAAACATCAAAGGCATCGCGCTCGGGAGAAAGAAGAACCACCTTGGCCAGACAGCCGGCATCCATCGCCGGCCGTGCAGCCGCAAATGCAGCACGCCGGCCCGCCTTGTCCCCGTCAAAGAGGAAGACGATGTGCGATGTCAGTTTTTTCAAGCGTGCCAGGTGCCAGCCGGTCAGGGCAGTCCCAAGAGGCGCAACCACGTTGGTGATACCGGCCTGATGCATTCCGATGACGTCAAGATACCCCTCGACAACAATTGCCTGATCACAGTCGATAATGGATTTTCGTGCGCGGTCAAGCCCGTACAAAAGTTCCCGCTTCTTGAAAATCGGGCTCTCGGGAGAATTGAGGTATTTCGGCTCGCTGCCATCCATCACGCGACCGCCAAACGCAACCACCCTTCCCCGCTCGTCAGCGATGGGAAACATGACACGGTCGCGAAAGTAATCATAGATCTTCCGCCCCTCACGGGATGCCCTGGCCAGTCCGCATTCGACAAGGGTTTCCGGCTCGTATTTTTCCTGAACCAGCCTCGCCGAAAGTGCATCCCACTGAGGAAGCGCATATCCGAGCCTGAAATCATCGATGGTCTCGGCCCGCAAGCCCCGTCCCTCAAGATAGGTCAGGGCTGCACGACCAGCCGGCAGCACCTTGAGGGCATGCCGGTACATGGTCATCGCCTTTTCATGAAGGTCTATCCAGCGCCTGTGCAGGGCCGTCTGTGCGTTTTCGGCCGGATTATCGGATGGAATCTCGATCCCTGCAGCATCGGCCAGAAATTTTGTGGCTTCGGAAAAACCGAAATGGTTGCGCTCCTGGACGTAGTCAAAGATATCGCCCTTTTTTCCGCACCCAAAACAGTAGTACCTGTTTTTGTCGGGGTAGACCGCAAAAGACGGTGTCCTTTCATTATGGAAGGGGCATAACCCCTTCCAGATGCTTCCGGCCCTTTTCAGGGAAACATCCCGCCCGATAAAATCTACCAGGGGAAGCGCATCACGGATCCGTTCGATGATCTCAGGCGAAACCATCCCACCCCCTGTTGGTTTACAGCGCACAAGGCCCCGCATGCCACCCGAAAGCGGCAAAACGGAGCTCCTGACTCAAACCCTGTCCCGGGTACAACGCACCACGACAAAAAAACACCCTCTCCCGAAAACCGGAAGATATCAGCCCTCAGACATGCTTGGCTTTGGCGCGGGCAATCTTCATCTTCTTCTCGCGCTTGCGGCGGGCTGCAGCGTCCTTTTTCTTGCGAATCATGCTCGGCTTCTCGAAATGCTCACGCTTTTTGATTTCCGTCAACAACCCGGCCTTCTCGCACTCCTTCTTGAAGCGCTTAAGTGCGAGTTCGATAGGCTCGCTGTCCTTGACCCTGATACCCAGCATTGTAATTATCACCTCTTGATTTGTTTCGATGCCGCCAGTGGCACCGGTCTGTACGTACGCAACCAGCCTCGTCAGGAATTACCCCGGCGGCCAGGTCATGAATCGGCCACCAAGCAGGTGGGCGTGCAGATGGAACACAGTCTGTCCGCCATCCTGGTTACAATTGACAACCACTCTGTACCCGCCCTGCGAAACACCATGCTCACGGGCCAGACGCGCAGCGGTTACCATGATATGCCCAAGGAGGGCCGTATCTTCCACCTCGTCAAGTGAGGCAAGGTGAACCCTTGGTACTATCAGCAGATGGAGAGGGGCCTGGGGCTGGATATCACGAAAGGCGACAACATGCTCGTCCTCGTACACCTTGCCCGCCGGTATATCTCCGGCAACAATCTTGCAAAAAATGCAGTCCCTCACAAACACCCTCTCCTGGCCGCTTCGTACAAAGGTACAGGTTTGCCGGAGAAAAGCAAACATTTCACTTCATTCCCTGTCCTTTTGCCGCGGGGACAACGCGCAGGATCGACAGCGGCAGCAATGCCTGCTCCGTTTCAAGGAAAAAGTCCTCCCCAGCCCGAACAAGGGCAGCCGGCTGCCCGCCTGCATCGAAGAGGGTGTAGCCATCCAGCGCAACCCGCTGAAGACCGGGCAGGAGAGCAGAGAGGCACATATCCCCGCGGATCATATTGGATGACCGGCAACGCCACATACGGGCTCCGGTCTTTTCGTGCACGGTTCCCGCCATCAGGAAGGGGGGCTTCCGGTCACATTGACTCGGAAGAAAGGCCTCGTTGTCACCAAAATAGAAGCCGGTCGAATACTCCCTCCGGGTCAGGGCCTCGAGTTCGTCGTGCCAGAAAGCGCGCCGGTCTGCAGCGACCGGCCGGCCGCCCGAAAGATGATTTAGCGCGTCTCGATAGACGCCACTGGTCACAGCCGCATACTGCAAAGACTTCATCCGGCCTTCAATCTTGATGGCCGAGACACCCGCCTCTTCCAGCCGATCCAGATGATCGATCATGCAGAGATCCCTGCTCGAGAGGAGCATGGTCTTCCCCTGGTCCTCCACAAGATTGAGCACAACGCCCTCACGCTTTTCTTCAACCAGCCCATAGGACCAGCGGCAGGTCTGGCTGCAATCCCCGAGGCTGGCACTGCGAACACGGTCGATATTCCCCGGCATGCGTTCGCCCGGAGCAAGAAAGGCCCGGCTTGTCAGGTAGCTCGAGACAATGCAGCGCCCGGAATAGGCCACACACATGGCACCATGGGCAAAGACTTCGAATTCGACGTCCGGAACCTGCCGGCAGATCCGGGCTATCTGCTGGAGAGAGAGCTCGCGCGCAAGGACGACCCGCCGGGCGCCAAACCTGTCACGCCAGACCCGGACAGCTTCGGCATTCATGGTATTGGCCTGGGTCGAGACATGGATCGGAAGGTCGGGGCGAACCCGGCAGGCAACCGCCATCGCCCCTGGGTCACTCATGATCAGGGCCGCGGGACCGGGCACACCCAGCCCGAGAAGAAAATCCGCCAGTCCTTCAAGAAGCTCATCATCGAAAAACGCATTGACCGCAAGATAGAGCGGCCTGCCCATTGCATGCGCCTGCGCAATGGAAGCCTGAAGAACCCCGTCGGGAAAATTCTCGGCCCGGGCCCTGAGCGAATAGCGGTCCGCCCCGGCATACACTGCATCCGCTCCCCAGGCAAAGGCCATCTCCATCCGGGCAGGACTTCCCGCCGGGGCGACAAGCTCCATCACGCCTGGTGTGCGCCAAGCACGGCCCGGGCCCGGCGAATACGGTCAAGACAGCGTTCCCGCCCAAGAACAGTCATGGTTTCAAAGAGCCCCGGAGAAACCGCCCTCGAGGTCACAGCCACCCGCAGGGGCATGAAGACCTGCCCGGCCTTCATCCCGAGTTCTTCGACAAGGTCCCTCAAAGCGGTCTCCAGACCCTCGTGGGTAAAATCTCCCTGCGCTCCAAGCCGTTCAGCAGCCAGGTCAAGTATCCGTGCAACCTGCCCGGGTTCGGTCTTTTTGGGCACAAGCAGGCTCCCGTCACCCCAGTCCAGATCGTCGCTGAAAAAGAAAAACGACTGTTCGGCAATATCACGGAGCAGTACCAGCCTCTCCCTGTAGAGGGGGACAATGGCATTCAGGATACGTTCATGCTCGCCGTTCCCCGACACGAAAAGGCCGGCCGCTTCAAGATACGGCCTGCAGAGGTTCGCGAGTGTCTGGTCATCGCACAGGCGGATATACTTCCCGTTGTAGTCGTCAAGCTTGACCCTGTCAAAGACCGGGCTGGCCATCCCTATTTTTTCGAGAACAAATTCCTTTTCGAGCTCATCCATGGCAAACATGCTGCGTTCACCATCATACGACCAGCCCAGCAGGGCCAAAAAATTGGTCATGGCCTCGGGAAGATAGCCCATCTCGATAAACTCCCGCACGTTGGTGGCTCCATCACGCTTTGAGAGCTTCCCACCCGTGGGAGAAAGAATCACGGGCAGATGGACAAAGACCGGAGGTGTCCAGCCAAATGCGGCATAGAGCATGACGTGCTTGGGTGCACTGGAAATCCACTCCTCCCCCCGCAACACATGGCTTATTTCCATGAAATGATCATCCACGATGTTGGCCAGATGATAGGTCGGAAAACCGTCAGTCTTGAGGAGAACAAGGTCATCCTGCAGCCTGTTTTCAAAGCGCATCTCACCACGCAGGAAATCATGAACCACGGTTTCGCCCTCGCGCGGCACCCTCAGGCGGATGACATGCGGGACACCGGCATCCATCAGTCTCCTGACTTCGCTGTCGGGGAGGTCCCTGCAATGGCCATCGTAGCGGGTATCACTTTTTTGGGCCTCCCGCATGGACTCAAGCCGCTCGGGTGTGCAGAAGCAACGGTAGGCATGGCCCGAGGCCAGCAGATCGTCAGCATGCTGCCGGTACAACCCAAGACGCTCGCTTTGCGTATACGGACCATACGCCCCACCCTTGTCGGGGCCCTCATCCCAGTCGATCCCGATCCAGCGCATGGAACGCATGATGTCATCCAGGGCATCCGGAACAAGGCGGGTCCGGTCGGTATCCTCGAGCCTGAGAATAAAGGAACCGCCCGTCCGCCGGGCAAAGAGATAGTTAAACAGGGCGGTCCGCAACCCGCCGATGTGCAGATACCCTGTCGGACTGGGTGCGAAACGGACGCG
>JAKPMW010000386.1 GCA_029548715.1 Spirochaetota bacterium
GTCCAGAAACGCTGCAGCGAGCGAACCACAAAATCAGTCACGAAAGCACAGACAAACAGCATCGTCCAGAGGGTCAATCCGTCAGGGTCCCGGGCAAGCATCCCCCTGTCAATGGCCAGACGGACCAGGTTGGGCAGGGCCATCTGCAACCCGGCAGCCAGCGGAGCCATACAGAGTACCCGGATAAAGAGCCCGCGGTGCCTGCCGATCCAGGGCCGAAGCCGCCAGAGCAAACGCAGCCCCCCGGAGCGGCTTGTCTCAGTCTGCCCCATCGGCTTTGTCCTTTTCGATGGATATCAGGAAGCGCCGGTGCCGAGCCGCCAGGCTGTCATAGGGGCCCCTGTCAAGTATCTTTCCGTCCTGCATGAGGAGAACCTCATCACAGCGTTCAAGAACCGCATGCCGGTGGGAAGCCACCATGATGGCAGCCGAACCGTTGAACAATACGTCCACCAGACGTGATTCGGTACTCTGATCCACCGCCGAAAGAATGTCATCCAGAAGAAGGATGGAGGACCGGCGCAAAAACAACCTCGCGAGTGCCAGACGCTGGCGCTGTCCGCCCGAAAGCCGCATTCCCTTTTCGCCCGTCACAGTGTCCAGCCCATCCGGAAAGTTCCGGACCTCCCGGGCCAGAGCGGCCTGATCAAGGGCTTCGTACAGCTCTTCGTCAGACACGGTACGCCCCAGCCCGAAGACAAGGTTGTTGCGGATCGAATCAGAAAGAAGACGGGCAGACTGAAGGGCATAGCCCACTGTCCGCCGCAGCTCGCCGACTGGCATCCCGAGGACATCCTGGCCCAGCACGTACACAGTCCCGGGAGGAGGTTGTTCAAAGCGCATGATCAGATCGAACAGCAGGCTCTTGCCGGACCCGACAGGACCGCAGATCCCGATCCTCCCTTTTGGGGCCAGGGCACACGAGCAGCCCGACAGGGAAAACCCCTGGGGCCAGGAAAAGGAAAGATCGCGAACCTCAAGCAGCGGAGTTTCATCCGTCCGGAACTGCTCCGGCAATGATACGGGTCCGCTTTCAACCGGCAGTTCGAGAATTTCGGATATCCGGTCTTCGGCACTGCGGGCCCGCTCGACAAGAGCCAGGACTGCGCCCATAAAGGCCAGGGGAAAGGCCAGCCCGGCCATGTAGACGTTAAACACCATGATATCGCCGGCTGTCAGGCGGCCTGCGATCACTTCAAGCCCTCCATAGCCGAGGACAACTGCCTGGGAAACATTGACCATCAGTCCTGCCATGGGAAACACAACTGTCTCGAGCATGGCCAGGCGTCTGCTGGACTGGAAGACAGTCTCGTTTGAACCGGAAATCCGTCCAAGAAAGGCGGAAGTCGCACCATGCAGGCGGACTGAAGAAAGCCCGCGAAATGTTTCGGACATCACCGTCGTCAGGTGACCGACCGACTCCTGGTAGCGCCGTGATGCAGCATGCATCGCAGGCAGCAAAAAGCGGACAAGAAAAAGCAGGGGGATAAAGGGCAGGAGGGAAAAAAGCGTCAGCCCCTCATGTACCGTCGCCATGGAAACGATGGTCATGGCGAGCAGAAAGGCCACATTGACCAGGGAGAGAAGTCCAAAAGCAAACAGGACACGCAGGTACCCGGTATCGTTGGCGATGCGGGAAACAAGATCGCCCTGGCCAAAGCGGCGCAGGACCGCACGGGGAACCTCAAGTATCCTGGCAAACATGTCATGCCTGACGTCAGCCTCAAGCCTTCGTCCTGGCCAGAAAAAAAGGATGCGCGACAAAACACGGATCACAACCAGGAGAGCGCCCAGCCCGATGATGACCAGGGGGATGGACGAACTGCTCTCGCCCCCCCGGGAGAGAGCATCCACAACATCCCGCGCAAACCGCGGGATGGCAAGGGTCACTGCATTGGTCGCTGCAAGACAGAGTATCCCGCCCAGGTACCAGGGCCAGAGCTGCAGCACGTAGCGCCTGGCAAAGGCAAGAAGTCCGCGTTGTCTCTGTCTGTCCATCCAATACAAGATAGCCATCCGGGCGCTCAAGTTGACAGCCAAGGATGATACCCGCTGCCCTGGCCCCGGACGGTGCAGGTACGTCTACTGCCTTGTGGCCCGCAGGTATGGCTTCCAGGTCTGCCCGTCAGCCCAGTGGACCAGACCCCCGTTTTTCGGGACGGCAATCCAGACACGCTTGTTTTGGGGTTTGAAGAAGCCGTACAGGGCATAGTTGCTCGGATACAACCCGACCCGCTCGGTCATCTCTGTGCATTCCCCATCAATGCAGTAGGTCCATTTACCTTCGGCCACCTTCTCAAAATATCCGCCGGTAAAAACGAACTTGCTCCCGACCGCAAGCGTGCTGCTGCCGGTTGTTGTCGTTGTCGAAGCACCACCGGCATGGGCAGAAATCTGCTGCCGAACCCAGCCAGAAAAATCGGCCACTGTCCGTGCACCACGGTACTGGGCGACTACCTTGCCACCCTTGATGGCAACGATGTAGGGAATGCTGCGGATTCCATAGCGGCTGGAGAGATTGGGCGATGCGTCGGTATCGACTTTTGCAAACAGGACGCCTGTCACCTGGGATGAGACGGTCGAAAAGGTCGGGGCAAAGGCCCTGCAGGGTCCGCACCAGTCGGCATAAAAATCCACGATGACCAGCTTGCCGCCGGTCCGACTGTCGAAATTGCTGTCATTCAGCGAGAGATAGTTTCCGTCAGCCAGGGCAGTCAACGGAAAAACGGCGAGGGCGCAACAGGCCGCCACTACAGTCAGAAAACGTTTCACAGGGGTGTACCTCCGTGTTTGGTATGGTAGAGCATACACCAGAATTTTTGAAAATGATCACAGTTTTGTGAAAATCCGGTTTTGTGGCCGGCCCTGTTTTCGCTTGACGGAACTTCACCGGGAGCGGTAGATACAAGAGATGAGCATCAGTGACAATCTCTCACGCGTCCTCGAATCGATCGAATCGGCCCGGATCGAGGCGGGCCGGACAGACCGGGTGACCCTGGTCGGCGTTTCAAAAACCCATCCGGCCTCGGCTGTGCGTGCAGCCTTTGCCGCCGGCCTGACCGATTTTGGTGAAAACAGGATTCAGGAGGCCCTGCCCAAGATCGCCGAGGCAGACATCCTGGCAGTCTGGCACCTTGTCGGGCACCTCCAGTCCAACAAGGCAAAAAAAGCCGCCCTCGCTTTCGACTGGATCCATTCGATTGACAGCCATGAGACGGGGACACTGGTTGCCCGCGCCGCAGATCAGGCAGGCCGGTCCGTGCGTATCCTGCTTGAGGTCAACACATCAGGGGAGGAATCAAAGCACGGCGTCCCCCCTGAACGCGCCCTCCCCCTGGCCGAAGCCCTTGCGCCGCTTGACGGCAGGGGAATCGTTATTGCCGGTCTGATGACAGTCGGTCCCCTGGGGGGTGATGAAGCCGCCAATCGCAGGGCCTTTGCCCTCCTGCGCAGCCTGCGGGACCGGATTCAGTCATTGATTCCCGGATGCAGCGAACTCTCCATGGGGATGTCAGGCGACTTCACAAGTGCTATCCTTGAGGGATCAACCATGGTTCGCGTCGGAAGTGCCATCTTTGGCGCGCGCACATATCCGGAGGCTGCTCAATGAAAATCAGTGTGCAGGATGATTCCCGCCAGGAATCCGCCACTTCGTCCAGACCCCGCATCGGCTGTATCGGTTGCGGAAACATGGGGGCAGCCCTTGTACGCGGAATCGCAGGAGCCGGCCTCGCCTCATCCATAACCGTCATGGATGTTTCCCAGGAAGCCGCAGCCGCCCTGGCAGCTGCCAGCGGAGCCACTGCCGTCTCCACGGTCGGCCATCTTGCCGCCGATTCAGACATGATCATCATTGCCGTCAAGCCTGGCCAGATTGCCCCGCTGCTTGACTCCCACGCTGCCCATGCCCTCAGGGACCGACTGGTCGTCTCGGTCGCCGCAGGCGTCACGCTCAGTCGCCTGACAGCCCTCCTGCCCGCATCACGAATCATCCGCGTCATGCCCAACACCCCGGCCCT
>JAKPMW010000419.1 GCA_029548715.1 Spirochaetota bacterium
GGGGTCTCGGCATATCCATCAATCGAGCGATGAAACTCGGGCATATCGGTGCTCTTCAAAAAATCAAAAAACGGATCACTCCAGTCCGGCTCTTCCTTCTGATAGGGATTGAAACTGTATTCACATTTCATGGCATTCACTCTTTCTTTTTTGCGGAACAGCCTCCAGTCCTGCAGGTTCCGCATTTGTGTTGATGACACCCCGGCCACACACAGGAAACCCGTCACCGTGTGATGACGGGATCCCTGCTGCAGCAGTACCGCATCAGCGGTAGAGATACCTGTCAGCAAGCGACTTGAGCAGGACGGCCATGGCCGCAGCCTGTCCAAGGTCAGCTTCCTTCGCACCGTTTTTCAGTTCGGCCGAAACAACCGAAAAATCCCGGGCCTTGAGGACCGCTGTCAGCGAGGACGACTCGTAGACAAAGCGTTTCCCCTCGGCGATCAGGGATTCAACCGATCCGTTGACGTTGGCCCGGATGACATTTTTGCCATCCCTTTTTCCGATGATGAACCCGGCCGGCTCAGAGGCAAAGCTTTCCTCGGTCAGACACATCTTGGGCTTGTCACGATACGGAGCACCCGCCGTCGGACAGAAGGTCTGGCAGTTTCCGCACTCGTTGCAAAAATCGGCTATGTTGGCAGTCTGGACATCCTGGGCCACGATAAAGGCCCGCTCATCTTTCGCAACCGCCTTGCCGCCCTCGTCAACAATCTTCGAAAGACGCCAGTTGACCTTGCAGGGTTCGTAGCTGAAATTGGCGCGATTGGGACAGACCGAGACACAGACATTGCAGACATCATTGCAATACAGGCAGCGTGATGCTTCCGCACGGGCGGTCTTCTCATCCAGGGACGAGATCACAATAGTAAAGTTCTTGCGGTCCGAGGGATCCGTCAAGTCCGCCGCGGCACCGAACTCGCGGGTCGCGCTCTTTTTCTGCATCTCGTACTCAAAGAGGCCCTTGTCGGCATGGGTTGCGGAGAAGTCCGGCTTCCCGCCCGAGAGGAGGGACATGTGGGCCGCCGCCTTGCGTCCGTCAGCGATGGCTGTAATCAGGTTGAGTGGCCCGTGGACAGCATCACCGCCGGCATACACCTTGGGCAGCCTGGTCTCAAGCGTCTCGGGATCAGCCTTGAGGTCGTCCGCATTGACAAAATCATAGACCGTGTCCTGTCCGATAGCCGGAATGACCGTATCGAAGTCCATGGTAAACTCGCTCCCCTGAATCACCACGGGGCGGCGCCGGCCCGAGGCATCCGGCTCGCCAAGCTGCATCTTCTGGCAGGTGACACGGGTCTTGCCGTTTTCGCAAACGATCGAAACAGGGGCAACCAGTTCCATGATTTCGATCTTCTCGTCCTGGACGGCCTTGATCTCCTCGTGATCGGCCGGCATCTCGGCCAGGGTGCGCCGGTAGAGGATCACGACCTTGCCCTCGGGGCCAACCATACGGAAGGAGGTCCGGGCAGCATCCATCGCGCTGTTGCCGCCTCCGATAACAGCCACCGATGATCCAAGGGCGAGGTTTTCGCCACGGCGAACCTTCGACAAAAAGGCCAGCGCTTCGATGACACCCTCGCTGTTTTCTCCGGACACACCCATCTTCTTGTTGACCTGGGCACCAATGCCCACAAAAACAAAATCGTTTTCTTCACGGAGCTTCGCAAACCGGGCGGCATCAATCTTCTGGCCGTACTCGATCTTGACGCCAAGCTTTGTGATGCGGCTGATGTCCTTTGCGATCTGTTCATCGGTCAGCCGGAAGCCGGGAATGGCATCCGCCGCCATGCCGCCGGCCAGAGTCTTGGACTCGTAGACGGTCACGGCAAAGCCCTCAAGTGCAAGGTAGAAGGCGCAGGAGAGCCCGGCCGGGCCGGCTCCAATAACAGCCACCTTTTTTCCGTTTTTCTTGCCCGGCTTGAGCTTGATGTCACCCTTTTGCTGCTCGACGATAAAGCGCTTGAGGTCACGGATCAACAACGGGGTATCGTAGTTTTGCCGCGTGCACTTGAACATGCAGAGGTGATCGCAAACCATACCCGTAACCGTCGGGAAGGGGTTTGTCTTCATGATCACTTCGAAGGCCTTTTTGTACTGCCCACGCGACGCCCGGTAGAGATACTCGGGGATCTCCTGATTTGACGGGCAGGTCGCAACACAGGGAGCCTTGATGCAGTCGAACCTGTTCAACTGGCGCGGGGTTTTGATCGACTTGTCGGGAATAAAGCTCTTCTTGTAGTTGCGATTGTTGACCACCTCGGCCGCATACTTTTGCAGGTTGGCCAGGGCCGCCTTTTTGACATCCGTCCCGCCGCCAGCCTTGGCCAAAACAAACTGGTCGATCGTTTTTGCGCCGGCCGCCTTCATCGCGGCGGCCAGGTTTTCGAGATACTGCACACCCCGCAGGTAGCCACCCGGCTTGAGCATGTCCGAGCTGACCGTCACGGGTTTGATTCCGCAGGCGATGATGTCCGCCAGGTTAAAGCAGTCGGCTCCGGCGGAGAAGGAGATATCAAGCTGTCCGTCGAAATCGGCCTGGAGTTTTGCAGCAAGATTGATCGAAATCGGATGGAGGGCCCGCCCGCTCATGTACATCATCTTCTCGTTTTCGGGGAAGACCGAGCGATGATTGATACTCTCAAGGGTATTGGTCAGCTTGAGGTTGAAGGCAACACCGGCTGCCTTGGCCGCCTCGGTGAGTGACCGGATCAGTTTGAGGGCATCCGGATACTTGAGGTCATGCCCGAAGGCCTCATCCGGAACAAAGGTCTCAAAACCGAGCTTGTTGTTGAGGATATCGCGCAGCATCTCCGGGCCAAGCAGGGTCGGATTGAGCTTGATGGTCGTATTGAGCTTCTTTTCGGTGATGAGGTAGCGCCCGATCTTTTCGATCTCGTCAGGCGGACAACCATGCATGGTCGAAAGGGTGATATTGTCCGTAATCCGCGAGGGGATCCCCAGCTTTTTGACATCACGGTAGATCTTTTTGATCAGGGCGAACTTTTCTTCAAGCTCGGCCGAGCAGTCCGTCATCTTGTCGAAGAAGTTCTGCACATTGGGTTTGAGGATCCCTTCCATGTTGTAGCCAACACTGATGTTGAAAATCCCCCCCAGTTCGTCACTGGTATCAAGCCCCAGTTCATAGCAGAGGATGTGCAGGATGATCCAGGCATTGATATATTCGTCAATCGATTCCTTGAGGCGCAGCTCCTGCGACCACTCGCAGTTGTAGCCGGCATCCTCCATGTCGATACAGGGCTTGGAAATCTCGAGCTCGTCCAGGGTCTGCACGGTCTTGAGCTCGATATAGCGCGAGCCGGTCAGCCAGGCCACGATCACGTTTTGGGCCATCTGGGTCTGGGGGCCGGCGGCCACTCCGAGAGGACTCTCAAGGAGTTTCCCGTAGCGGGTCATGCGGAATGCGTCTTTGCGTGAGGGACGGAAGAAATTTTCTCTCGAGATGCCAAAAATCGAGCCGGTCTCCCAGTATTCGTTGAGAATCATGGTCAAGAGGCGTTCAAGCGGGACTACAGAAAATTTATCGGACATGTCTACTCCCGGAATCGTTGGATTGATGCGGATGGCGTCATCCTATCATACTGCCCGTCAAATGTAAACATTTTTGCCCGGTTTCAAGGACGCATGCGGTCCGGTTTTTCATGGGGAACAGCGTCCGGCCAGGCAGAAGCGGCTGTCCGGCTGATGTCCGCATTTCGTCACAAGCAGCCTGCAATCCGGGATAGTTTACCGGGGACTGCGCCCCTGCGGGGACTTCGCCCCCTTGCGGGGACTTCGCCCCCTTGCGGGGACTTCGCCCCCTTGCG
>JAKPMW010000441.1 GCA_029548715.1 Spirochaetota bacterium
GATCCACGGACACACCGTCGAATGCACACACCCACACGGGACACTCGATCTTCGGGGGATTTTGACCCACTCCTGCAATGTGGGCATGATCCAGCTTGCCAGGCGGCTGCGCTCGGAAGAATACCGTTCGTGGCTGGGCAACCTCGGCTTCGGGCAACCAACAGGAATCATGCTCCCCGGTGAGGCGTCCGGAATTCTCCGGCCCGCAAACAAATGGTCGGGACTCTCCAGGTTCATGATCTCAATCGGGTATGAGTGCTCTGTCACCCCTCTTCAGCTTGTCAGGGCGGCATCTGCCCTGGCAACCGGAGGGATCCTGATGCAGCCCATCCTGGTCAAGGCCGTCACCGATCACGAGGGGCATATTCTTGAGGCATCTTCCCCGCTTGTTGTCCGCCGGGTACTGCGACCGGATTCCGCTGCATCGATCATGGCCATTTTGCGCAATGTTGTCGTGGCCGGAACCGGGATTCAGGCCAACCTCAGCGAACTCGAGGCCGGAGGAAAAACAGGAACAGCCTACGTCGCAAAACCGGGAGGAGGTGGGTACTTCAAGACCCGCTATACCGCATCATTCATGGGATTTTTGCCCTGGAAAAACAGCAATCTTGCCGTGCTGGTCATGATCTATGAACCGAGGGGACAATACGAAGGGGGAACCCTGGCCGCGCCGGTATTCAGGCGGATTGCGCACCGAACGCTCCTCTACCTCAACGAAAAGCTCCCTCCCGTTATCGAGGAGACGGCAATGCAGCGCACTGTGCTCCCCCGTATCGGCCTGGCCATGCGCCGCAGCCTGCTTGCCGCATACAGGCATGATCCGGCTCGCAAGCGGTTTATCCTCAACCCCGATCTGACCGATCATCAGAAAACGGAACTCACGGTCATCTTCCAGAGTGCCGGAATCCTGCATTAGGCCGCGGAGAACATACGACACATGGATTATTTCGAAACCAGTATCCGCTGTCTTGAGGCTGCGGCTCCGGCACTCGCCCGAAGAATCCGGGACGCACGGGAAGAAGCAGGCCTGCGATACCGGATTGAAAAAGCCCGCTCGGGCGATCTGACCATGCTCGTGACGGATACCGAAGGCCATGAACGGCTGATGCACAGCCGGCATGATCCCCGCCGCGAAGCCCAGCGAATCGTCGAGAGCAGTGTTGACCCTGAGGCGGATTGCGTTATCGTTGGGGGCTTTGGGCTGGCCTGGCACATCGAGGCCATCCTCAGGCAGGCCCCTTCAGCCTCCATCGTGGTTGCCGAAGACGAACCGGCTGTCCTTGCGGCAGCCTGCTCGGCCCGGGACCTGGGCCCCATCCTGGGCGGGGGACGGATTGACCTGGCACTGGGTGAGCGCACGGATGACATTGTGACCCTGCTTGAAGGCAAACCCTCGCGCAAGGTATCGCTCTTCCTGCATCGCGCGAGTGCGGACCGCAATCCCGGCTTCTACCATAACCTGAAAAACATCCTCTATTCCTGGCTCAACGGCAAAGAAGTCAATCTGGCAACCCTGATCCGCTTCGAACGGCTCTGGACAAGAAATCTTCTGCGCAACCTTCCCCTGTTTGCCCGGACCCCGGGCGTATCATCGCTGTTTGGGACCCTCGAGCATGTCCCGGTCTTTGTGGTTGCCGCCGGACCATCCCTCGCAAAAAACATCCACCTGCTGCACGAGGCCCGAAACAAGGGCATCATCATCGCGGTGGATACAATCTATAAAGTCCTGCTCGCCCACGGAATCACCCCTGACATCGTCGTTGCGGTCGATCCCCAGTTGATCAACGCCCATTTTATTGCCGGAGCCTCAAGCAGGACAACCATCCTCGTGGCCGATTCAGCGGTCTCCCCCACCCTGCTTGCCAATCATCAGGGGCCGCGCATCCTCTCGGCTGTCCCCTTCCCCTTTGCAGCCTGGTTTGAGTCCCTCTTTGGCCAGCGCGGTGCCCTCTCTTCGGGTGGTTCAGTGGCAACCAGCGCCTTTGACCTGGCTGTCCGGATGGGCGGAAACCCTGTCATCCTCCTCGGGCAGGATCTCGCCTATGGTGAGTCCCGCATTCACATGCGGGGAACCAGCGGGGAAGAGCGCTGGGAAAATACTTGTACCCGGACAACACCGGTCACAAAAAACATGCGGGCATTCTTGCGGGAAAATTGCACCGTACGGGTTCGCTCCTGGGATACCGGCAGTGAAGTCTGGAGCGACCGGAAATTCCTCACCTTTCTCTGGTGGTTTGAGCGGCAGATCAAAATGCTTGAAGGAACAACCCGCATCATCAATGCGACCGAGGGTGGGGCCCATATCACCGGCGCCGAGCACAAAACCCTTCGCTCGGTTCTGGACGAGCTCCCTGAGCGGGAGACCAGGGTCTCCCTCCCCCTCCCGATGGACCCTATGCTCCCGATGGACCGAGGACAAGCCCTCCTCCCGATGGACCGAGGACAAGCTGGCTCAGCCGTCAGCCTCAAGCCCTGCCTCGAAGCAGCCCGTGAATTTTCCCGCTTTCTCGAAGACCTGATCCGAAAAACCACCAGGGCCGAAGAGCTCTGCCAAACCGTCATCGAGGGACACGCCCAGGCGTCAGTGGTTTTGCCAGAGCTTGACGAGACAGACGTATGGATCCATGCCCACCCCGTCTGGTCACGGCTGATATCCTCTTCACTGCAACGTGTCATTCACACTGTCAAGGAGGGCTTTTCGCTGACGGGCGAAAGCCGTGAAGCCGGGATCCATGGAACCTTTCGCGAGAGTGCCGTACTGTACCATGGAATCGGCGATGCCGCAGCCACCATGCTGCGTCAGATCCGTTTTTGTATCCTCGAACGCTTTCCCTCTGCCGACTGAGACGATCGGGCAGGCGCCTGCTGCACAGGAAAAATATGTGAGCCAATCAGGCTGACCCATGCCGCAGCCAGGATTTCAGGAGTACACCAGAGATCAAGGATGGCAGCAAGCACGGCAGATACCATCCCGCTGCAAAACACAAAGCCGCTTCCATACTGCCTGCGCCCGAGACATAGCCTGAGACCATATACCGGAAGCGGCAGGCCGGCAAGCATCAGCCAGAAAAAGCCTGCACCGCGAACCGGTTCGACAAGTCCCGCCGGCGAGATTCGGGCCCCAGTTCCCATGATCCCTTCAAGCGGGAGAACCATCCCCAGACTGGCAATAAACACGCTCAGCCAGACACCAACCCACTGGACCCTGGAAAGGCTGTCCCGCATGGTCAGGACAAGCCGCAGGCTCCCCATAAGAATCGCCACATACAGGAAGCGGGACAGGATGGATGTATCCGTCCCAAGCACCTCGGCCAGACGCAGCCAGCTTACCAGCCCCAGGACGATCACGACCAGCCAGCCATCAAGCATGTACA
Organism: Spirochaetota bacterium; assembly: GCA_029548715.1. GTDB lineage: Bacteria > Spirochaetota > JAGLSM01 > JAGLSM01 > JAKPMW01 > JAKPMW01. The sequence continues at coordinate 3,375 of JAKPMW010000441.1, forward strand.
GCCGCCGGGCCCGGAGCTGATCCAGCGAGACCCGGGCCGTTTTTTTTCGAAGAAGGGGAATCTGGATGCACGAACCGGCGATAAACCCTGTCAGGAAAAGCTCAGCCAAACCGGCAATGGTATTGGCAGTCAACTGAGCCGTTCTTCCATGATCCGCCGGCCCTCGGCAAGGGCGAGATCGATTTTTGAGGCATCCCTGCCCCCGGCCTGCGCCATATCCTTGCGCCCGCCACCCGAGCCATCAACGTAGCGCGCTATCTCCCCGATGACAGCCTTGGCATCGAACCCCCGTTCGAGGGCAGCCCCGGAGGCACCCAGGACGAGCATGCACTTGCCCTCAGCCTGCCCGGACCCGACAAGAACCACAGCATCCCGGTACCTGTTGCGGATTCCGTCCACGCTCTCCTTGATAACCCTGATCTCGGCATCATCAATCCGGCCGACGATGACGCGGACACCGTGTACCACGTCAGCAGCGGCCGCAGCCACTTCAAGCCCATGCAGGGCCAGCGCTGTCTGCAAGCGGACCAGTTCCTTCTCGGACCGTCTGGCCTGTTCGAGCATTGTTTCAACCCGCTCCACCAGGGTATCCGGCGCAGTATTGAGCATGCCCGAGAGCGTGGCAATCGCATGGGCATCCTGCTGGGCCTGGCGCAGGGCAGCCTGTCCCGTGACGGCCTCAATCCGCCTGACGCCGGATGAGACGGATGCTTCAGAGAGAATACGCACAAAGCCTATGTCTCCGGTCCGGTCGACATGAGTCCCGCCACAGAGCTCCATTGAAAAATCTCCCACAGAAACAACCCGGACCGACTCGCCATACTTCTCCCCGAAAAATGCCTTGGCTCCCCGGGAGACTGCCGCCTCGCGGTCCATCTGCTCCTTCAAGACGTCGAGGTTTTGCCGGACCACACGGTTGACGATCTCCTCAACCCGTCTGAGATCCGCGTCCTCGATCGCCCTGAAGTGGGAAAAGTCAAACCGCAGACGTTCAGCCGAGACATGGGAACCCGCCTGCGCAACATGGTCTCCCAGCACCTCAATCAGCGCCTGCTGCAAAAGGTGCGTGGCCGTGTGATTGCGTGCAATCGCCCGCTTGCGTTCTTCCTCGACAACAAGGGTGATTCCCTCCCGGCACCTGATGGAACCACTCTCGACCCTGATGCGATGCAGGTACAGCGAATCACGCCGTATCACATCCAGGACGACAGCAGATCCGCCTGCAGTCAGAGCAGACCCGGTATCGGCTGTCTGGCCGCCACCCTCGGCGTAAAAGGGCGTCGCTCCCGCAACCAGCCAGCCCTCTTCGCCGGCCTGCAGGCTCTCGACCCCTGCCTCACTGGTACAGAGAAACACAATCGAGGAGGCGGTCTCAAACTCCCGGTCGCCACGGTACTCGGTCGGAGGCAGGTCAGCAGGAACAAAAGTCATCGCCTCCGTCTGTGCTCCCTTCCAGCTTTGCCGACCGCGATTTTTCTGTTCTTCCATCAGGGCGGAAAAGCCCGCCATGTCCGCCCTGATTCCCTCATCCCTGGCTACCTCTTCAGCAATATCAGCAGGGAATCCAAGAGAATCATACAGGTGGAAAATCTGTTCACCAGACAATACCGGAGGCTCCTGCTTTCTGACGGTATTGATCATGTTTTCCAGTTCGCGCATCCCGGCATCAAGGGTTGCAAAATAACGAACCTCTTCATGCTCAAGAACCTCGACAATCCGGCTGACATTCCGCCCGAGTTCGGGAAAAACCTGCCCCATGGTCTTTTCAAGAACAGGAACAAGCTGTGTGAGAAAGGGTCGTGAAAGGCCGAGCTTTTGCCCAAACCGGAGAGCCCGCCTGAGAATGCGCCGGATCACATACCCGCGCCCGTCATTGGAAGGCATGATCCCGTCCGCAATGGAAAAGGCCAGCGAACGGATATGGTCGGCGATCACACGCATGGCCACATCCTCGATGGACATGCTCTTTCCGTACGAACGCCCACTCAGGCTGCTGATGGCCTCAAGGAGGGGCAAAAACACATCCGAATCATAATTTGACTTTGCCCCCTGGAGAACAGCGGTAACCCGCTCAAAGCCCATCCCGGTATCGACGTGTTTGGATGGAAGAGGCGCCAGACTGCCGTCCGCCTTGCGGTCATACTGGATGAAGACCAAGTTCCAGAGCTCGATATAGCGGCTGCAACCCGCATTGACCCCGCAGACATGCCCGGCAACATGCTGCAGGTTGCAGGTTCCCTCACCCTGGTCGATATGGATTTCCGAGCAGGGACCGCACGGCCCGGTCTCACCCATCTCCCAGAAATTGTCCTTTTCAGCAAAATACATGATGTGATCATGGGCAATGTCGGTTTCGCTCTTCCAGAGTTCAAACGCCTCGGCGTCCTCGCGATACACCGTCGCATAGAGCTTGTCCTTGGGGAGCTTCCAGACCGAAGTCAGGAGTTCCCAGGCCCAGCCAATCGCCTCTTTCTTGTAATAATCACCAAAGGACCAGTTTCCCAGCATCTCGAAAAACGTATGGTGATAGGTATCCCTTCCAACGTCATCCAGGTCGTTGTGCTTTCCTGAAACCCGCATGCACTTTTGCGTATCAGCCGCCCTGGTATACTCCCGTCGCCCCTGTCCCAGGAAAATATCCTTGAACTGGTTCATTCCCGCATTTGTGAAAAGAAGGGTCTTGTCACCAACCGGAAGAAGGGATGCCGAAGGCACAACAGTATGCCCCTTGCTGCGAAAGAATTCGAGAAAATCGTTTCTGATATCCTGGGAGCGTTTCATTGTCAGTATTCTTTCCTGTCCTGTCATCAATCCCGGAGCGCACCGGCCCGGCACTACGCACCTGTTCGGCACTACGCACCTGTTCGGCACTGCGCATCCGTGTGTCCCCAAAGTATCGTGTTTTTCCATTTTCCAGTCAATCGCATCGGGTACACGGTGCAGGGCCCGCAGGCCGCTCAGTCATACTCCTCGATCCCTCCGAAAAAGCGCCGCAATGCCTTGCGGGTTGTCTCTGCCGGATAGCCCCGCCTTGCAAGCAAGGCCCAGGCCTTCTGGTGCACGGAGTGTGAGGTCTCAGACCGGCTGAATCGTTTTTCGAGCAGGCCACAGGCGGTCTCGACAGGATCAGCCAGTTCCCCAAGCCCGGCAATCGCCTGCCTGACTGTTTCCGGGTCAAACCCCCGTTGCCCAAGCCACTGGCGAATCGCAAGCGGACCGTCCTTGCGTCTTTCAAACCGGATCTCTGCCAGATCCCTGGCCCAGGTCCGGTCATCCAGCACCCCCGTCACCTCAGCCAGCAGCACAGCGCAATCAGCATCCGTCAGGCCGATCCCGTGCGCGGCAAGCAGTTCACGGCAGCGCCGGGCCGGTTTGCGGGTACGACCAAGGACACGCCGCAGGAGGATCCGGGCAGCAAGGAGGGATGAGGCTACGGCCGCCAGCATCAGGTCAGCAAGCGGAACGGATACGCCCTCATCAAGGGAAAAAAGAGAGACAACCCGGCTGTGCAACAGCCAGACAAACCCTTCACTGTCCGTGACATCACATGTCTCTGCATCCACGGGAGAAACATCACAGATCTCAAGGACGGTGGACTGGCAAAGCATCAGAGAGTGATATCGAGACGAACGGTCGTCTTTTCTTTTTCAGGTTCGGGAAAGATGTTGCAGCGGTACATCAAACCCTCTTTGTGGCAGATCTCTTCGAGATACGAATTGTAGAGCAGCCCGAGGCCGGCGCCCAGCCTGTCCTCACCTTTTTCGGTATAAAACGAATCCAGCGAGATTCCGTCAACATCGGCATTCATTTTTTTGGCCAGCTTGAGACGGGTATCCTCACTGATGATCCCGTAGTTGGATATGGTAATTCCAATCCGGTACTGCTGCCCGACAGAGATCGTCTCGGGATTGACATTCCAGGCAACCTCAAGCATCTGGTCACTCCTGACGGCTTCGGCAATGATTGCTTCGCGGTTTTTCCTGTCCCGGATAAAGGCATCGGCCATCTTTTCGGTGGCAAACCGCTTCCGGATCACAATGCGTTCGAAATGCGCCTTTTCGGCATTCTGGACAAATTCCATCAGGAGACTTGAGAGATGGGTCGCAATCTGGGTCCGGCCAAGATAGGTTACCAGCATGTCGGTAAAACTGCGGACAAGTTCACGCCTGAGCTGGGTCTGGTAGATAATCAGGTAGATATACCAGATTCGCTTGTCAATCCAGGCAACAAATTTATCCAGGCTGCGAATGCGGATCTGCTTGTCCTCGTCCGAAATAGGCTGCCGCTTGATCCGTTCGGTCACCTCGGTGATGATCTCGCGCTCCATCGCCTCAAAAAGCTGCGGCTTTTCCATCCTGATGGCGTCAATCTTCTGCCGGCTGATCATGTTCAGTCCAACAATCGCGTATTTCGGGTTTTTCCGGTTGTAGGCCTGCACAACAGGTGACTGGCAGAGCATGTTTGCCAGAGACGGACTGAGTTTTTTGTACAAAATGGCATAGAGGATAAGATTATTGGTGCTGATGATATCCTGCCGGTACTGGAGAAGGTTGGGCAGTCTGACATAGACCTCCTCAACACACGAGTTCAGCACCAGCTTTTGCACGAGAAGCGCGTTGTAGCGATCACTTTCTATCGCTTCCTTGACTATTCCCATGCGATTTTTGAGCTTTTTGAGCTGATCCGGCTTGGCGGCAAAAAGACGCAGCCCCTCTGTCGTAAGGAACATCCGGGTTGGAAGGCCCACATACGGATTTTGTCTCTGGTATGTCGTTGTCTCAGCCATGGTACCTGCCCGGTTGGAAACATCTCCTGTATGTGTCAGACCCAGTCTATACTGCATGAAAATCGATTGTCAATACTTAAAAAACCCTGACCAAAAACAGGCCGACCGGCCTCCGGACGTCCCTGCATGTCAGGGGAACCGGGCACCGGTCGGACTCGTGTTGTGCAGGCAGCACAGGCAATCAAATCAGCGGTTGATCCCTACCCAGGCCAGCTGGCCCTGTCTCTTGACCTTGAAGATAAAGCTCTTCTTGTCCCTGTTGGCCACGGCAAAACGCTGAAAGTCCTCAATGGTGTTGATGGCCACGTAGTTGATCTCCTTGATCAGATCCCCGGGGGCAAGATCACTTTCAGGAGCGTCCTTGGAAAATCCGATCACAAGAACACCAGTTTCGTTGGGCTGGACCCCCAGTCTGCGCAACTGCACAGGATTGACAGAACCGACCGGAACCACCTTGAGTCCCAGCCATTCCTGCGACTCCTCCTGCTTCGAATCCTGCTTTTTTGAAAGCTGCTCATCGTCTGGGCGCTTGACGACCGTGACCTGAACGGTCAGCTTCTGCCACTGGCGCTGGACAACAAAGGGCACGGTCTGCCCGGCCTGGACCTCGGCCACAATCCGCATCAACTGGGGAACCGAGGTGATCTTCTTTCCGTCGATCTCGAGGATCACGTCGCCGTCCTTCATCCCCGCCCTGGCAGCCGGGCCGTCTGCGATAACGGAATTGACAATCACCCCTGCGTCACGTGGAAGCTTGAGGGCTGTCCGCATGCCATCGTCGATTGGCCCCGGATATATTCCGATATACCCGCGCTCAAACTTCCCGTCCTTGATCAGGGATGAAACGACCTTTTTGGCAATGTTGATTGGAATTGCAAAACCAATTCCGAGGGATCCACCCGTCCGGGTGTAGATCATGGTATTGATACCGACAACTTCACCACTGATATTGACCAGCGGGCCACCCGAATTCCCGGGATTGATGGCTGTGTCTGTCTGGATGAAATTCTGGTACGGGGCACCAATCTGGTCACCACGCGATTTGGCACTCACGACACCCACGGTAAACGTACCGGGAAGGTTAAACGGGTTGCCTATGGCAATCGTCCAGTCCCCAACCTCAAGCTTGTCCGAATCCCCCAGCGCCACAAGGGGAATATCTCCGGATGGGTCGATTTTGAGGAGGGCGATGTCGGTGGCACTGTCGGTGCCAACCACCGTGGCCTTGAACTCCCGCCCGTCAATCAGGACAACCGTTATCTCACTGGCCTGCCGAACAACGTGGAAGTTGGACAGGATATACCCTTTTTTGTCAATGATAAACCCGGATCCCGCCGAAATACTTTTCCTCCGCTGCTGCTGGGGTGCACGCTCCTGCTCGCGATCACCGAAGAAATACCGGAAGAGATCGTCACCAAACAGCTCATTATAGGGGTTGCGCTGGGCAATCGTCTGGACAACATTTACGCTGACGACAGCCGGTCCCACCGATTTGGCGATGTTGCGAAAGGCCCGCTGCATCGAAACCGCAGCGGCAAGCGCCTCCTTGTCAGAGAGTACGGTCTCGTTGGCCGTTTTAGCGGAGAGTCCGTGCCGGTTGCTGTCACAACCGGTCCAGACCAGGGTTGTCACCAGACTCCCCAGGAGGAGCGAGGCGAGGACAAGATGAAATACTGCAAACTTTCCAGGACGGTACATCATGCGCATGGGTTTCTCCTTGGGTTATGTACAAATTCTTCACCACGAGATAATCAAGAATCATGCCAATGTCATTTTTGTATGGAATGTAAACAGTTAGCCAAACATGTGTCAAGTCTTCTGCCGTGCCGGAAAGGCGAAACATCAGGTGCAATGCCAAACTGGCACAGGTCACCAGGTCTGGAGGCGCAAGATATCATCAATGCTTTCACGTTTGCGTACCAGCCTGTCCCGCCCTTCCTCGATCAATACCTCGGCCGGCCTGGGACGCATATTGAAAATCCCTGCCAGGGCCATGGCATAGGCGCCCGCGGAATGAACGACGATGATGTCGCCAACCCTGACCTCCCCC
>JAKPMW010000446.1 GCA_029548715.1 Spirochaetota bacterium
TGGGGAAATCTGCCGGAACGCATTGGTCGCCGCATTGGGGCCGCGACCCATTTCGGAGTCATAGATACCGAAGCGCTCGCCGAGGACATCCCGCACAATCTGCGAATACCAATCCTCGGTACCGAATTCCTCTGACAGCCGAACCGTAGCCGGGCCAGGACGTTCAAGCAGGCGCCCGGTCCTGAGCAGGACCCTGATCTCGTCGCCCGCTGCCAGCCGGATCACGTCACCTGGCAAAAGCACCCCCCCCGGCGCCAGCGGGGAGACAACCGTTCCACGCTGAACAGCGGGTACCCCGGCCACCGAGGTGACAATGCCCTCAAAGGATGCGTCCCCGACAAGCTCACCAACGAGCACAAGCGGCATAACCGCCAGTACCGTCAACGCCAACATGATCGCCCTGAACACTCATACCTCCTGGGGATACCATCCCGCGGTTTGAGACGAAAGACACCGCGTGGTCATGAGCAGCACCCCTCAAGCCTGACGCAGCTCTGCGATCGCCATCTCAACACTGTCCGCCAGACCAATAATGCGGTCCAGCTTGGCCAGCTCGATAACGTAGCGAACCTTGGGATTGGCGCCGGCCACCATGATTCGCTTGCCATGCTCATATGCCGTGTTCCCGGCCTGAATGAGAAACGAAATTCCGACGGAATCGATATAGCTGACCTGGTTGAAGTCAAACACGAAGAGGTATCCGCCCTTGTCAACCTCCTCGGTCAATGCCGCATCGATGGCGTCCTTGTAAAATATGCTCACATCTCCAACGATAGAGAAGACCACCACCCCATCGCGCAGCGAACTGGTAATTTCCATATTCCTGTACTCTCCCAAGCAAGCAATGCTTCGTTTAAGAGTATAGCATACCTGAATTTTACCGTGTCAAACAAATTTGATGACGCAACGCGAGCAGACACGACCCGAGTCCATCTGCCGAGACGCATACATCTTTCGATCTTCCCCGCTCATCCTGTCCAGATGCACCGGTCTTGATTTTTTTTCCTGCCCGGTGCACAGTGTAGAAGTATTATTTACGGGATATGCCCGTAGCTCTCTGCAGCCGGGACCGAGTGTTGCAATACCATTCCGCATGGAGGAATTGATGAAAAAGTTTCTGGCCGTCGTTCTTGTTGTAATAAGCGTTCTTGTTATCGCCTGCGGTTCGTCCATCAGTGACGGCACCCGCACCGCCGCTTCCGAGCACATCGGAAAAATCTCTTCCAGCCTGACAAATGCTGTCTCGGCCCTCAAGGGCGCAAAAGATGCGGCTTCCGCTAACTCTGTTTTCAGCAATTTCTCGACAACACTCTCCGCCCTGGTTTCAGCCGAAGCCGCCCTGGCCAAGGATGCTGGATACAGCCAGGTTGCACAGGACAAGGCCCTGCGCGAAAAGATCGACAAGCTCTCCCGGGATATCGTCAGCTTTACCAATGCAGTTTCCGGAAGCAATAAGGACATCGCCCTTGAGGCTGCAGCCCTTGATGCCGGTAAGCGCATCCTCACCCTTTTCACAAATGCCAGCTTTGCCCCGGTCGAGTGGATCCGCGCCTGTGACGAGGCTCGTGTCATGATCTCTGACCTGACAAAACTGATGGAATCCACCCACAAGGCCCTGCAGGATGCCAAAAACGGCAAGGCTGCCGGGGATGCACTCATCGCCTACGCCGGCAGCGTCAAGACCCTCTCCGAGCGCGGCCAGGTTCTCGAAAAGCGCTACCCCTTCTTCAAAAAAGCCGCTACTGACCCGAGCCTTGAAAAGCCGGTTGCCGACTTCAGGTCCTCGATGGTCAAGCTGGGGAACGAGCTGAAGACAAAGGAAAAGGCACTCAAGGATGACAAGGACTTTACGGATGCCCTCAAGCAGATGAAGGACAGCCTCACAAGCCTGAAGAAATAATCATTCCCAACCTGATCAGACACAAGAGGGGCTGTCCCGAAAGGACAGTCTCTTTTTTATGCTCCCGCTGGTTCCCGTTTCCGGAAAACACCCATCCGCTTGTGTTTGCGGTACCGCCCGTGCAAGTCGTGCCTGTCACCGGCAAACCGGTGTCTCATGGCCACCACTCCGGACTGACCCACAACACTGCATGTCTCTGGCCTGAAACCATTCGGGATATGCGCATCAAGACTCTCGTCCGCATGGTTTGGCATATACGCGATACCCCATGAACGGATATCCAGACCATTCAGGAAAGTGCAGACTCTCCGACAATCCTTGCCGCGAGTACCTTCGGCACATACAAAACCGGGTGCGTCCGGCCTTGACGACTGAACACACCCGGCATATGCGGTGTATCACGAATGACTCACTGCCCTGTGAAGCTCTCAACAGGCAGTCAGATCACCACTTGCACTCGCTTCATTTTTTGACAACCTCTGAAGCAATCCCAAGCGCCTGCATGATCTTTGGCGAATAGGCGGCAATCAAACCTGCAACTACAACGCTGACCATCGACATGAGCTTGATCAGGATATTGAGGCTGGGGCCGGATGTATCCTTGAGGGGATCACCAACCGTATCACCGACTACCGCAGCCTTGTGGGCATCCGACTTCTTCCCGCCAAAGTTTCCGCGCTCGATGTGTTTTTTGGCGTTGTCCCATGCCCCACCGGCGTTAGCCTGGAAGATGGCCAAGACAAATCCGGCTGTCAGGCCACCGGCCAGAAGGCCGACCACACCTGCCACGCCCATAAAAAGACCGACCAGGATCGGGACGAGCAAGGCGATAAAGGAGGGCAGCATCATGGCGCGCTGGGCACCCTTTGTCGAGATGTAGACGCAGGCCGCATAATCCGGCTTGTCCTTGCCCTTCATGATGCCGGGCTTCTCCTTGAACTGGCGACGCACCTCTTCAACCATGCGCCCTGCCGCCTTACCCACGGCATTGATCGAAAGTCCGCAGAAAGCAAACGCCATCATCGCGCCGAGGAAGACACCAATCAGGACGAGCGGATTGAGCAGGGTAATATCGAAGTAGGTAACAAGCTGGGGCAGGGTTGCCTTGGCTGCTTCGACTTCCCCGACACCCGGAATCATGAGCGTCTTGATATCAAGAAGATGCACAAAGGCGTAACGGATCTCTTCGATATAGGCGGCAATCAGGGCCAGGGCTGTCAGGGCAGCGGATGCAATCGCAAAGCCCTTTCCGGTTGCAGCGGTGGTATTGCCCAGCGAATCGAGGGCATCGGTCCTCTCGCGCACCTTCTTGTCCAGACCAGCCATCTCGGCATTTCCGCCGGCATTGTCCGCAATCGGCCCATAGGCATCCGTCGCGAGCGTGATCCCGAGGGTGGCAAGCATGCCGACAGCGGCGAACGCGACACCATAGAGACCAAGACTGATATCCTTGAACCCGCCGGCAAACCCGAACGAAAGCGCAATGGCGAGGGTCGTTGTCACAACAGGCACAGCAGTTGAGAGCATGCCGGTCGAGAGCCCGCTGATGATGACCGTAGCCGGCCCTGTCTCTGCATTCTTGGCGATATTTTGCGTCGGCTTGTAATCATCCGAGGTGTAGTACTCCGTGGTCTTGCCAATGATGATACCGGCGATCAGACCGGTAACCACGGACCAGAACACGCCAAAGTTGTTGGGCAACATGGCCTGGATGACAAAATAGCTGGCGGCAATAATAAGGATCGAGGAACCGTTGACGCCACGCGAGAGGGCCCCAAGAAGCTGCTTCTGGGTGGCCTTGTCGTTATTGATGCGGACAAAGTAGATCCCAAGGATCGAAAGCAGGGTTCCGATTCCGGCAATGACCAGCGGAGCCAGAATGGCATTGACCGGATTTGTCCCGCCATCAACCATGGTCTGCCATAAAGCGGCACCCAGGGCGGCTGCGGCCAGGATTGAGCCCGCAAACGACTCGTACAGGTCTGCTCCCATACCGGCCACGTCACCCACGTTGTCACCGACATTGTCAGCAATTGTTGCC
>JAKPMW010000258.1 GCA_029548715.1 Spirochaetota bacterium
GCAACGGATATGCCATGACTGCCGAAAGCACAACTGGTGCGATGGCGCAGGCCTTCTTCATGCCCGCCGTGTCTGCTGCAGGCTGGCTCAATACGATCTGGGTTTATGCGGCCAATGATGCGGGTGCGGTTGTGACGAATGTGATGACTCTCTCGATCAGCAATACCGGTCGTGGTTCAAACAATGTCTACCGGGCCAGACTCGGTCTTCCCCAGGTGCTCTCAAACGCCACTGGCTGGATGAGTACACGCGGGGGGACGATCAGCGTGACCAACGGTACCAATGTCTATGTCACGTATGATGGCGTAGGTTTCCTCAAGGCCGGGCAGGGGGACACCCTGAGGTTTACCCTCAGGCACAGTGTCAATAACGCCCTCTCATTCGATTATCTCTTTACGGCGGACAATGATGATGGCAACGGGTACGTGGGTATTCCGACACCTTCGGGAATATCCGGAGCCCAGCAGCGGCTGGATGTCTTCATCAAGGAAGAGGATCCCGAAGCGTATATCGCTGGAGCGAAGGCACCCTATATCTGGGAGACTGTTACCAATACCACGGTCTACACAATGGATGATGCCGCCGTATTGCGCTACGTTGTCAAAAACAAGTCACGACGCTTTGCCATCAACTCGCTTGTGATTCCGCTCAGCAACATCTTTACGGTTGAAGGGTTGACCAGTACACTGGCGACCGGGTCGGCAACGGTCTCGTATACCCATGCTACAAATACGATGATCATCCGCTGGATCGGGACCAACTTTGGTCAGCAGATGTCTGATACCCTGACACTTTCGGTCAGCTATGACAAAAACGCCCTGAAGACCCAGATCGATTCACTTGGCAAGAGCCTGACGAACACGCTTACAGGAAGAGTGCGCTACGAGGGGAGCGAGCAGTATGTAGCCGCCCAGGGTGTGCAGCGTGACCGCCTTGTGATCGAAAATGCCCGCTTTGGCCGAATCAGGGGAGTTGTGCTGCCGCTTGGTCTGGGCCCGACTGTCACCCTCAAGGATACGGCCAGCGAGTCTATCGCCACCAACATCGAGGGTCGAGCTTTCCAGGCCCTGGTCAACACCAATACCGGTGCCTATGTGGTGGACAAGATTCCGCCCTCCCTGTCCTACCGGCTGGTTGTCATCCCGCCCATTGGAGAAACTGTTACCAATAACGGACGGGTTGTAGTCCCGGTGAATTATGATACTCTCCAGGTGTCTGGTGTCTCTGCGGTCCGCAATACCGTGCTTGAACTGACCAACCTGATCATGGTCTACGGCAAGCTCAACAAGCAGGCCACTGGCGAGCAGCAGGTTGTCTGCCCCGAGGACGCCCTGACAAAGCTGATTGTCCCGGCTGGTACCCTGTTTGAGGGCGTCTCGATCAACATCTCTCTCGAGGACATGACCGACGATCAGGAGAGCGTTGCCAATACTGCAGCACGCCAGATTGCCAGGCCGACCGACAGCACGACGCTTTCGGTCTGGCGCTTCAAGATCGTCAACCTGGCTGACAATCTGACTCTCGAAAATGGATTTAAAAAGGATGTGGAAATCGTCCTGCATTATGGCGACCTCACATCCCAGGGCTGGACGGATGACCGGCTCGGAATCTGGTACTGGAAACCGGCGACGAAGGAATGGGTCTTTGTCGGTGGGGTCGTTGATACAGCGACCAAGACGATCAAGGCACGTGTCAGCTATCTGCATACCCATTACGCTGTGATGGCGACTGCGGGGGCTTCGAGCCAGGCCATTCATTCGGTCAAGGCATCACCCAATCCGTTTACGCCCGGTCGCGGGGATGGCCAGTTCTCCAACATGAAGCTGAGCTTTGCCTTCGCCAGGGCCTATCCCTCCTATGAAGTCAAGATCTTCAACATGCAGGGTCAGTTGGTGCAGCACTTTACCAGGGACGGGAGCTACGCCCAGGGCGAGGTCTTCTGGGATGGCAAGGACAAAAACGGATTCAAGGTTCGGGGTGGCGTGTACGTCTACCAGATCATAGCCGGCTCGAGTGTGTATTCCGGCAGTGTTCTCATACTGCGATAGGATGGAAGGAGACAGAACATGAAGAATCTCTGCAAGGGAATATTGGCCGGGCTGCTCTTGGTGGCTGCGGTTGTTCCGGGGCAGGCGTATTTCGAGGACATCGGGCGGGATGCCCGGGCCCGAGGAATGGCCAATGCCATGATCGGAATTTTTGGCAATGTCAACAGTGTCCAGTACAATCCGGCCGGTACAGCGCGGACAACCAGTCTCGAGCTCAATCTTCAGTGGGGCAAGCCGCTGACCATGGGCGACCTCAACGACGGATCTTCTTTTGATGCCATCAATGGAACCTTCCTGATGCCCTTTACCAATGATGTCAACCTCTCCTGGCTGATTCGCTGGCTCTTTATGGGGTTGACCCTCGGGAATGAGGAATTCATGTTCAAGGACGGTGCCATGGCCCTTGCCTTTGACATGCGCGACAATGCCCAGCTTGTCAAGGAGACCATGATCACCCTCAACTACGCCAAGGTTCTGGATGATGTTCTCTTCAAGGGAGCCAAGCTTGCGGCCGGGTTTAATGTGGACCTGTATTCACTCGCGTTTACCAAGACGGCCGACTGGGGGACCCTGCCTGACAATCCCAACGACTCGGTCTTTACCATCGGGATCGACCTGGGGGTGATCTACAACTTCTCTGAAAATATCAGGCTGGCGGTTGTCTTTGAAAACCTGCTCAAGCCCAATTTCAGCGTATTTACCGACGGCGAGGACTACAGTCCGACCAATGTCAAGCTGGGAGGCTCGATTTTCTTCCCCAAACTGGTCTTTTTTGAAAACATGACTGTCTCCTTCCAGTATGTCAGCTATGGCAAATACGATTCGACGGACAATACGGCGTCCAAGACATCCTATCACTTCGGGTTTGAGTCCTGGTGGTTTGACAACATCTTTGCCTTCCGTGGCGGGTTGCAGCTTGGGGACGAGGATATGAGCGAGCTTTCACTGGGTATCTCGGCCGTCCTGCCGATGGGACAGCATCTTGTCAGCTTTGACTATGCCTTTACCCTTCCGTTTGGGGTCGAGGGGACCCGGCACCTTCTGGCGCTGACCTGGAAATGGGATCTCCCGAAATATGTCTTCGAGTATGATCCAAAAAAGGCGGCCGAGATGAAGCGGCTCCACGAGCTTGAGCAGCAGCGGCTGGCCGAAGAGGAGAAAAAGAAAACCCAGACCAGTGTGACAAACCGATAAGTCGTCCGGTCCGGATCGAAACAACCATGCCGCCATGTCCCCGCGAGGGGACATGGCGGTTTTGGCATAGCGGGGCCATAGTGCAGACAGGTGGTGTGAACAGGCCGATCGCCTGGGCGTATTGGGGGAACAGGTTCAGGCCGGCATGTGCGCGACCTGAAGGTTCAGGGGCCGTTCAGCCGTCGGCAGCCCCGTCATTTTGTGGGCACCACGCCGCTGTTTCGTCAATCCGCAAACGGTACCCATCAGACTCGTCCGCATCCAGAAACGAGCCGTAGTCGTTCAGCAGGCGGCGAGCCCTGCCCAGGTTCCCGTCTCTCATGGCGCGGGCGAGAAGGAGACGCAGGATCGCCGTCAGGCGGACCCGGGCACTGACTCCATCCGGCGCGTCAGGGTTTCGCATGGCCTTCAGCTTGAGTGCCGGGCAGTTCCAGGGTTCCCGTGCAAGGATTGCGTCCGGGTCTTTTTCATCCGAAAGACTGAGTGGGGGGGTGAGTGTGTCGGCCTGGCTGTGGTCAAAACTGATGCTCTCTCCATTGGCGGGAATCCGGACATCGGGCAGGCCTGCGAGTCGCATGGCTGCCGCGAGTGTCAGCAGGGCCTCATGATCACCGTGGACCAGAATGACCGAGGCGGGATGGACACCCTGCACCAGCGAAACAAGCCTATCACCGGAGGCGTGGCAGGAGAGATGGACCTGATGGATTTCGTTGGTCCGGACATCCACGATTCGCCCGTTGATGCAGGCATGGGTATGTCCGCTCAGCGGGCTGCGCTGGCGGTGGAGGAGGCGGCTTCCCGGGCTGGGGGGCGTCAGGTATCCGGTAAAAATGATTCCGTGTTCGCGGACCCTGTCGGATACAAGCTGCTCGGCCAGCCGGGCTGCGCCCGAACCTGCATTGAGCATGCCCGAGCCTGCCACGATGATGGCCTGTTCACGCGAGAGGAGGTCATCAAACCAGTCTTTCGACGGGATTGGCTTCCAGTCAAGGCGCAGCCCCAGCGCCTGTGCGTGGAGCGCAGTCATGCTGTCTGCCAGGCCGGCCATGTAGAGGGGGACATGGGGCGGGATCCGGCCTTCCTCCCGGGCGCGCATTACCAGGCGAGCCACCGACTGTGCCCGCTCGATTACGAAAGCCGGAAAGAGGACGCTCCCTTTGCGGGAAAGCACCCTGGAGAGTACCCGGATCGCTTTTTCTTCTTCATCCGTCCTCTCGGGGAGATCTTCCTCACCACAATCCAGTCCCCGCGTGCCCTCACTGATGACCAGATCAAACCGGCCCTGCGGGAGGAAGAGTCCGGGTGAGGTCTCCTTGGGCGTGTCGGCGATATCGGAGGTGATCAGGACCCGCTTGCCGTTTTTTTCAAGGACGAGGCCCACTCCGCCCAGAATATGGCCGGAAGCGAAAGGTGTCACCGTCAGTCCATCCCGCGAGTACCCTGCGTCGAGAGATTTGGTGAGCTCAAACAGCCGCTCGACATCCGCACTGTCAAACAGGGGTGGCCCCAGTTCGGGATGTCCGGCCCTGCCATTGCGGTCGACCTCAAAAAGCCGGCGCTGGAGCTTGAGTGCATCCTGCATCATCGGACGCATCAGTGTACAGGTGGCATTGGTCATCAGGACGGGCACCGGATGTCTTTGAAGCAGGACCGGCAGGGCGCCTGAATGATCGCTGTGGGCGTGGGTTAACACGACAAAGTCCAGCCGTCTGATCCTCCCTAAAGCGGGAAGGCCGAGCCAGGCTGGGCGTTCGGGGTGTGTTCCGCAATCGATGAGGCAGGACAGATTGTCCCACTCGATGTGCCAGGCGTTGCCGCCAATCTCGCGGCCGCCGCCCAAAGGGGTCAGGACAAAGTGTTGCCCTTCCATTCCGTGGTGCTCTGTTTTCATTGCTTCTAAAAGTACTCAATCCTGCCGGAGGGGAATGGCCTTTTACGCCGAATTCCGCGGGCCCCTGTTGCGCAGGAGCGAAAACAGGATCCCTGGCAGGGTCAAGAAGCCCATGATCAGAAACAGGAGGGAGATGCTTGAGGCGAGGGCGGCGGGTTCAAGCTTTGCCAGACGGACTGTTCCGAAACCAAGGGTAAATCCGGCCGTGACCAGACCCATGCTGAACAATTGACCGGCAGTGCGGGCCAGTGCCAGGATGGCCGAGGCGGTCCCGTAGTGCCGGGGGAGAACAGCCGACATGATGGCGTTGGAATTCGGTGAGGAAAAGAGGGCAAAGCCGGTTCCCGAGAGGATGAGTCCGGCCATGATCGCGGGCAGATCCTGGCCGGTGGCAGCCCAGGCAAACCAGAAGATTGCGCAGGCGGTAATGGCCATTCCGGCAGAAGCCAGAATCCGCTTGTCCATCCGGTCCGAGATATGGCCGAATACGGGGGAAAGCAGGGCCTGAATGGCCGGCTGCAGAACCAGGATCAGACCGGCTTCGTGCGGTGCCAGTCCCCGGGTGTACTGCAGCCAGACGCTCAAGAGAAAACCGCTGGCAAAGGTTGCGCTGTAATTGAGCAGGGCAGCCAGGCAGGAAAACGAAAAGAGTCTGCTCTCCCTGAAGAGGCTGATATCCAGCAGGCGCCAGCCCGGGCGGCGCTGTTCGACGCGGATGAAAACAGCCAGGGCGGCTGTTCCGGCAAAAATGAGGGCAATCCCCGCGGTCTCCGAGCTTCCGGGGATGCTGACTCCGCTGACGAAGAGGAGCGGGACGAGGATCGAGAGGAACATCCCCGCATAATCGATCCTCCCGGGCATGTTGCCCGTGGCCGGGCGGGTTTGGCGCAGGATCAGCCATGAAGCGGTCAGCGAGACGACACCGCTGATCAGGGGGACGATAAAGACAGTTCGCCAGTTCAAGGCATGAATCAGGGCACCCCCGGCCACGGGGCCGAGGGAGAGGCCAAGATAGGTCGCTGCCACAGTCAGGCCGAGTGCCCGTCCGCGCCTGTCCGGAGGAAATGCGTCGCTGATAATGGCGACAGAGTTGGCAAATACCAGGGATGAGCCGATCCCCTGGATGGCGCGGATTGCTATCAGGATTTCGATCGTCGGGGCGATGATGGCCAGGCCGGTCGTGACAGTCGTGATTGTCAGGCCGGCGAGGTAGACAGGCATGCGCCCAAAACGGTCGCCCAGCCAGCCCGAGACCAGGAGGAAGGCAGCATTGGTCAAAAGATACGCGGTCGCCACCCAACCGATGACGGAGGCCGAAACGGAAAACTCCCGTTCGATTTCAGGGATGGCAATATTGAGGGAGGAGCCAAGGAAGGCGGTCAGAAAAACCCCGCTCATGACGGAGAGCATGATCAGCCATGAGCGGGCGGAGCCGGTTGTCAAAACGGGTTTTGGCGGGTGATCTCGAGCGCCTGGAGGTTGACATAGTAGCGGCCCTCGTGTTCGCTGCCCCGGACGACAAAGCGGACCAAAACGGCGTCGCTTTCGCGGATTCCGTCAAGGAGGGAACAGCGCTCCTTGATGCACTCAAGCTTGACTTTTTGCGGGTATTTTTCGTCAGTCTCGATGACGAACTCGCGCTTGCTGAATCCACTGGGGAAGGTCTGTGTCTCCATGACACGAACCACTGTACCGGTAATGTCGTACGGCATCGGGCCTATCCTGAATCGGTGATCGTTTTCGCAAGTATGCAGTGGATTCTTCCTGATTGTCAAACGAAATCGGCGGAGATTTTTTGAGGAACAACCTCAGACCACGCCATGGCCGGCGGCAAGCGTGGGGGGGGCAGGGACAGGTGGATCAGCTTGGGTGGACTCTGTTCCCCGGAAAAAACCCCGGAGGATATGCGAGATTTTTTGACTTTTTCTTGCCCGCACGAGTCGTTTTGCATACTTTGTATGTACGCAAAGGGCCGAGATAGCTCAGTTGGTAGAGCAGGGGACTGAAAATCCCCGTGTCGGCGGTTCAATTCCGTCTCTCGGCACACTGTTGTACTCCCACCCACCCGACCTTGCCCTCTTAGCTCAGCCGGTAGAGCAACGCACTCGTAATGCGTAGGTCGCCAGTTCGATTCTGGCAGAGGGCTAATACAAGGATGTATTGTCCCGAGCGTCCAGGATGGACAATAGCGAGGGGCTAAAGCCATGGAGGGCTTTGTCCACCCCGCTTTCAACCATCCTTGGTTTGCGGGGTGCGGATACATCCTGTATCCAGCCGAGCGTCCAGGCGAAGTCCCGCTCAGCGGGAATGGACAATAGCGAGGGGCTAAAGCCATGCGAAGTCCCCTCTTCGAGGGCTGTGTCCGAGGGGGAGAGGGCTTTGTCCACCCCGAATTCAACCATTCCTCTTCGAGGACTGCGTCCTGCCCGGTCCCTGCACCCGATAACCCCTTTCCCGTCCATCCCCCTGTATTTTTTGGTTGCCTCTGCCGCGCGCTTTGCGTACTTTGTTTATAAACAAATGTTTACTATGCTCATTCCATACGAAAAAGAGGTGCACTATGGCGAAGCAGATGTTATTCAATGAAGAAGCCCGCAGGGCCATGTTAAGCGGCGTCAACAAGCTTGCCGACGCGGTACGGGTAACACTTGGTCCCAAGGGACGAAACGTGGTTCTCGAAAAGAAGTTCGGCGCACCGGTCATCACCAATGACGGTGTCACCATCGCCAAGGAAATCGACCTCGAGGATCCGTACGAAAACATGGGAGCCCAGCTGGTCAAGGAAGTATCAACCAAAACCAACGACATGGCGGGCGACGGTACCACGACAGCCACCATTCTGGCTCATGCCATTTTTTCCGAGGGCCTCAAAAACGTGACCGCAGGCGCCAACCCGATGAAGCTCAAGCGCGGAATCGAAAAGGCTGTTCATTATTGCGTTGACAGCATTGCCAAGCTCTCCGAGCCGGTCAAGGCCAACAAGAAAAAGATTGCCCAGGTGGCCACAGTCTCGGCCAACAACGACGAGGAGATCGGCAACCTCGTGGCTGACGCCATGGAAAAGATCCAGTACGACAAGGACGGGGTGATCACCGTCGAAGAAGCCAAAGGTATCGAGACGACTCTGCAGACAGTTGAAGGCATGCAGTTTGATCGCGGCTATCTCTCACCCTACATGGTAACAGATGCCGAGAGCATGGAAGCCAAGCTCGAAAACGCCTTTATCCTGATCCACGAAAAGAAGATCAGCTCGATGAAGGACCTTCTGCCCCTTCTTGAGCAGGTTGTCAAGCAGGGCGCGCCCCTCCTGATCATTGCCGAGGATGTCGAAGGCGAGGCCCTTGCCACTCTCGTGCTCAACAAGCTCCGTGGGACCCTCAACTGTGTGGCCGTCAAGGCTCCCGGTTTCGGCGACAGGCGCAAGGCCATGCTTGAGGATATCGCAGTCCTGACAGGTGGAACCCTGATCTGCGAGGATCTCGGGATGAAGCTCGAAAATGCCACGCTCAACGACCTTGGCCGTGCCAAGATCCTCAAGGTCAACAAGGAAAACACAACCATCATTGAGGGGCATGGCGAAGAGAAGAAGATTCAGGAGCGCATCAAGCAGATCAAGGCCCAGATCGAGGAGACCACCTCGGACTATGACCGCGAGAAGCTGCAGGAGCGCCTGGCCAAGATGTCCGGAGGGGTTGCGGTCCTCAGCATTGGTGCTGCCACCGAGGTCGAGCTTAAGGAAAAGAAGGCCCGTGTTGAGGACGCGCTTGCCGCGACCCGCGCTGCCATCGAAGAGGGGATTGTTCCCGGTGGCGGGATGTCTCTCCTGAGTTGCGCCAAGGCTCTTGAATCATTCAAGATCAACGATGAAGAAGAGGCCATCGGTATCCAGATTGTTCGCCGCGCTCTTGAGGCTCCGATCAAGCAGATTGCGGTCAATGCCGGGATTGATGGTGCTGTAGTTGCCGAGCGCGCCAAGACCGAAAAGGCCGGTTTTGGCTTCAATGCTGCGACAAACACCTGGGAAAACCTGATCGATGCCGGTATTGTCGATTCGGCCAAGGTGGCCCGGGTTGCCCTGCAGAAGGCAGCCTCTATCGCAGCGCTCATGCTGACCACTGAGACCCTGGTTTCTGACAAGCCCGAACCCAAGAAGGCCCCCATGGGTGGCGCTGGTGGTATGGGCGGCATGGGTGGCATGGGCGGAATGGGTATGGATTACTGACCCGTTTGGCCAGCCCTGGCAGTACAAAAAAGCCGTCCCGACAAGGGGCGGCTTTTTTGTAGTCTGGAAACAATACCGGCGAAGATCCCGCAGGGATATTGTCTATCCGCCTGAAATTTGGGCAGCACAGATGGCTCGCTTTGTCGAGGTGAAACCACTCCCGGAGGGCGATTCATCCGACAGGCAAAAAGGGTTTGCTCACACTCCGCGGGATTCTTCCATCTTGCGCTTGCGCAACCACTGGTTCTTGTAGTAATTGGCCTGTTTTTGCAGTTCCTCAAGATCGACGACATGCATCTTGTTATTGACAAGGAGGAATTTTTTATTGTTGGCAAAAAAGTCCTTGAGTACCGTCTTTCCCTGCTCGGGCGAGAGTCCGATCATCCCCAAAAGTTCGTTGGCGCCAAAGTCAAAGGTATGCGCACTTCCCTTGTCAAGCGGGATATGGTTTTTGACCACCTGGGTCAACAGCATGTCGAAGATCTTGCCTGCGGGATCGTCGATGACGGCATTGGCAAACTGCCGGTAGGACGTCCAGATCCGTTCGGAGAGGAGGGTGATGATTTTGGTGGCAAGCTGGGGTTGCTGCTGGACCATTCCCTGAAAATTGGTCTTATTGACGGCAAGAAGCACGGCACGTCCATAGGCAACGGCGGTAGCGGAGCGTGGCTTGTCATCAAGGATGGCCATCTCGCCGAAGATGTCGCCCTTTTGCAGGATCGCCAGTGTGATCTCGTTATTGGCGACAACCTTCTTGATCTTTACACCGCCCTCCTGGATGATGTACAACTCGTTGCCGATCTCGTGCTCGAGAAATATGACGTCACTTTCTTCATAGACGCGTGCAAACCCGGCACCCTGTGCCTGTTGCTGCGGTGCCTGGGGCTGGGCCTTGAGGTAGGGGGCCAGCTGGGCCAGCCGCTGGCGGGCCTGCATCACATGTGTGCTTCCCGGATTGTACTCGAGGTACTTCCGGTAGGCATAGGCCGCAGTGACCCAGGTTTTTTGCTTGAAATAGTACTCACCAAGGGAGAGCAGATGCATCGGATCTTCTTCGACCGAGTTGGAAAACGAGAGTCGCGTAAGGGCGGTGTCGTAGTAGCGCAATTTTCGTGAAAATGAGCGGATGATCTTCATTGCGATGGGACCGTTTTTCTGGATCAGCATTCCAAACTGGTCGCGCTTGACCACAATCAGAATCACATCTGTCAGGGCGATCACGGTTTCGATACTGGGATGGCCGCTCATGGCCGAGATGACACCGAAAAAATCACCGGGATTGAGGACACTGTCACTGTCTTCCTTGACAACATCAGAGGTGACAAGGTCGGACTTGGTCTGGACCCGGACCTGGCCTGACTTGACGATATAAAAGAAGGGATTGTCAATCTTGTCTTCAACCAGGATGTACGACCCCTGCTTGTAGGCCGCCAGGGAAAGCTGGGAAGGATCCGTCTGCATGTCTTCTCCGTCATGACCATCCGGTCTGGCCTGCTGCCAGAATACGCCTGTCCGGGGATTGTGTCAATCACTCTGTGCATGGATGCAGCCAGAGCAGTCTTCACTAATATATCGGCACAATCCCCCGATTTCTGCAACACGACCTGAACCCCAGGCAGTCGGCTCAGGCTCCTCCATTACCCGGTTTCATCCGCTGCAGAGACCTCAAACCGGACTGAGTCGTTGTCGAGCCGGCAGGTGATCATGCTCCCTTCGGGGATGCTTTCCTCAAGCAGGAGGAGCGAGAGCGGAGCAAGGATCCGTTTATGGACAAGCCGGCCCAGGGGGCGGGCGCCAAACTGGGGATCATACCCCTCGGTTGCGAGCATCCGGCGTACCCCGCTGTCGAAGGTGATCCGGATCTGCCGGGCAGACAGGCGAGCCGCCAGTGCTGCAAGATGGATATCCACGACACGCTCCATGATTTCGGGTTCGAGGCGCCTGAAGAGGATGATCTCGTCGATCCGATTGACAAATTCGGGCCGGAAGTGGGCGGAAAGCATCTGCCGGATCTGATCGGCATCGTCTGCCCCGGACTCCCCGTTGCCGGTTCCATGTCCCAGATTGCTGGTCATAATGATGACAGTGTTGCAAAAATCTACAGTCCGGCCCTGTCCGTCCGTCAGCCTGCCGTCATCAAGGACCTGCAGCAGGGCGTTAAAGATGTCAGGGTGGGCCTTTTCGATTTCGTCGAAGAGGACGACCGAATAGGGCCTGCGCCGTACCTGCTCGGTCAGATAGCCGCCTTCTTCGTGACCAACGTAGCCGGGAGGGGCGCCGATCAGGCGGGCCACCGAATGTTTTTCCATGTACTCGCTCATGTCGATGCGGATCAGGGCTTTTTCATCATCGAAGAGAAATGCCGAGAGGGCTTTGGAGAGCTCGGTCTTGCCTACTCCGGTCGGCCCAAGGAAGAGAAAGGAGCCCAACGGGCGGGTTGCATCCTGCAATCCGGCCCGGGCCCGGCGGATGGTTTCGCTGACCGAGCGCAAGGCCTCGTCCTGTCCGACGACGCGTTCTCCCAGACTCCGCTCCATCGAGATCAGGCGGTCCTTTTCGCTCTCGAGCATGCGTGCTACGGGAATGTGTGTCCAGGCGGATACAACCTGGGCAACGCTTTCGGCAGTGATTTCTTCAGAAAGCAGGGGGGATCCTGCCTGAAGCGTCTTGAGCTCGGTATTTTTTTCTTCGATGGTGCGCTCAAGCCCGCTGATCCGGCCGTACCGGATCTCCGCGACCTTGTTGAACTCGCCGGCTCGTTCGGCCCGCTCGGCTTCGGCGCGGTACTCGTCGATCTTTTCCTTGGCCTGACGAATGGCACTGATGATTGCCTTTTCCTGGAGCCAGCGGGACTTGAGTATGTTTGCCCGCTCCTCTCCATCGGCGAGTGTCTTGTTGATCTCGTCAAGTCGCCTGTCGCGCTCGCGTCCCCTGTGTTCGGCAATCAGGGCTTCCTTTTCGATGCGCAGCTGAACCAGAGTCCGCTGGAGGCGGTCGATCTCTTCAGGCAGGGAGTCAATCTCGATCCGCAGTCGGCTGGCTGCCTCGTCGATCAGGTCAATCGCCTTGTCAGGCAAAAAACGGTCAGTGATGTAGCGCTGCGAGAGGCGGGCGGCTGCGACGATGGCCTTGTCCTGGATCCGGACTCCGTGGTGGACCTCGTACTTTTCCTTGATACCGCGCAATATGGCGATTGTCTCGTCAACCGATGGCTCCTTGACCATGACGGGCTGAAAACGGCGCTCGAGGGCGGCGTCCTTTTCGATATACCGGCGGTACTCCTTGAGGGTTGTGGCCCCGACACAGCGCAGGTCGCCCCGGGCCAGGGCCGGCTTGAGCATGTTGGCCGCATCCATCGAGCCCTCAGCCGAACCCGCGCCGGCCAGGGTGTGCAGTTAGTCGATAAACAGGATGATTTTTCCATCCGAAGCCAGGACCTCGCTTAGCACTCCCTTTAAGCGTTCTTCGAACTCCCCCCTGAATTTTGTTCCGGCAACAAGGGAGCCCATGTCAAGGGAGAGGAGCCGGCGACCGGAGAGGGTTTCGGGGACATCTCCGCTCGCGATCCGCAGCGCCAGACCCTCGGCGATGGCGGTCTTGCCTACTCCCGGTTCGCCGAGAAGAACCGGGTTGTTTTTGGTGCGCCGGGCCAGCACCTGCATCACCCTGCGGATCTCCTCGTCACGGCCCACCACGGGATCGATCTTTCCCCGTCTGGCACGATCCGTAAGATCGATGGTGAATTTTTGCAGAGCCTGATAGCGGGCCTCGGGCTCCTGCGAGTCAACCCGGTGGGCACCACGGACTGCCTGCAGGGCCTGCCGGATTCGCTCAGCGGAGAGCCCATGTCTGGCAAAGAGCCTGACAAGCTCGCTGTCAGCATTTTCGGGCATGGCGAGGATGACGTGCTCGACGCTGAGGTACTCGTCCCGCATGACGCTGCGCTCGCGTTCAGCCCTGGCCAGGACTGCACTTGCCTCGCGGGAGAGGGTCGCCTGGGACAGGGCATCGCCCGAGAGACGGGGGAGACGGTCAAGGGACTGGTCAAGATCGGCTGCAAAACCTTCTTTGGGAACACCGGTCTGCGAGAGGATGAGGGGAAACATGCCGTCATCCTGGCCGGCCATTGCACGAGCCAGATGCAGGCTGCGTATTTCAGCATGCCCCCGCGAGATGGCCAGTTCCTGGGCTGCGCCAAGGGCTTCCTGGAGACGAAGGGTCATTCGGTTGATATCCATGCTGTTCCCCCATAGACGAGTATATACATATGTTAAGTAAAAAATCAGGGGACGGCAAGTCCAATCCCGGGCGGACGCTGGCAGACCAGGAAAATACCCACCCGGCCGTGTATTTTATGTAAATTCGAAGAGATACAATCTTGGAGTATCCGGGATTGGGCCTTGTGTCAGTGGGCATGCCGTTCTGGTTGTGCCGCTGGTTCATGAGTCACCATTCCCGGGAGCAGGCCGGAGTCCAGCGAATTCATGCAGAGACAGATTGACAGTATTCTGGACGAGGTGGCAGGGCCAGTCCCCCTGGCCTCGATACTGTCCGCACTGGCTGATCGTGAGGCGCGGCCGGTTGATTGCCAGGCTGTTGAGGAAACATTGCGTGCCAATCCCCTGGCTGCCGAGGTCGAGCGTGGCTTGTGGATCAGGGCCGAGCGGATTGTCACTGGGCGCTCGTTTTTTGCCATTCCTGAAGCGGATGATGTACGGGCCGGGCGTGTGTGCTGCGTGGGAAGCGATCTTTTTTTCCTCATGCGTCAGGGGGCCAGTCAGGGAAAGGTCATTCTCGTGGATGATGCAGGACAAGAGATTCCCTCGGCCCTGAGTATCGAGGATACGGGATATTTTTTCCTGGACGGATTGCGGGACTGGTATGCTGAAAGCGGGTTTTCACCGGAGCAGGACTCGATATTGCTGACCTGTCTTGATTATGAGGGCGCCCGGTACGGGTTGCGCCGTCTTCCGGAGGAGATGCTGGACGGGTATGTTGGGGCGAGGATGCGTACCACGCTGTGCACCTGGCTGGCTGCGGCAGTCAAGCGGGAACCCTCCCGCCTGCCGGGTTCGCTGCCAAACGGTTTTTCCATTAGCGGTGCCCTGAGATTCCTGCTGCATGACAAGGCCGCGTCGTTTCAGAGCTATCCCTGCAACCTGTCCTTTTTCATGTCCCTTGACGAGCGCTTCCTTGTGACCGGCAACCAGTTTGTCCTGCGTAGTGAGGCGGTCTCCGAGGACTTTACCGAGCACTATATAGGACAGGAGGGCAGTCTCCTCTTCGAACCGCAGGATATTGCCAGGTTCAACCGTGCACTTGAAGCCCTTTTTGAACTGGGTGATGCGGCCAGGGCGAGGGAGCTTTTTGTCCAGCTGGCAGGTGACTATCCCCAGGAAAAGCTGCTGCACAAGTACATCTATCAGGCGGCCTGGCAGCTTGACGATTTCGAGGCGGTGCGCCGGCATGCCAGCATCTACCGCGAGCGGTTCCCGCGCGATCCGGATGCGCTTTGTACGCTGGCGGAGATTGCCATGCTGGACGGCGAGTATACCAAGGCGAGGCAGCTTTTGGTCGAGGCGGAGATTCTGGTACACCCGGATGACAAGACCATGCTGGCCGATGTCATGATTGTGCGCATGCGGCTGCTTTGGGAGACCGATGATGACGACGGCGCCATCCGTGTTGCCCGCCGCCTGCTTGAGCTCGAACCGGACAACGAGGAGGCCCTGGCCCTCATCGAAGACCATCCCCTTGCCAGGGAAAAACCCGCGCGGCCCGATATCATCAGGGCGGATTTTGCCAGGAAGAAGACGACAGAAACAGGTGACCAGGATGAGTGATTCGACTTTTGAAAAGTTTTCGGATCTTGCCTTGCGGCATGATATCAAGGAGGCACTGGCCCAAAACGGGTTTGTTGTTCCGACACCGATCCAGAAGCTGGTGCTTCCGGATGCCCTGTCCGGGCGGGATGTCTTTGGTCAGGCCCAGACAGGGACGGGCAAGACCCTGGCCTTTGCCATTCCGATTGCGCAAAAGGTGGATCCGGCTGCGCGGTATGTCCAGGCCGTTGTACTTGTTCCGACCCGTGAGCTGGCCAAGCAGGTGGCGACAGAAGTTGAAAAGGTAACCTCCCTGACCAGGGGG
>JAKPMW010000262.1 GCA_029548715.1 Spirochaetota bacterium
GTTTTTGAGGGGGCGGATGCCGTCATGCTCTCCGGTGAAACCGCGGCCGGGCAGTATCCGGTCGAGGCTGTCGAGATGATGGACCGGATCATCAGGCGGGCTGAGCGCCTGGCATATCGGCGGGGGCATTACAAGGGACAGTCCTCGTTTGTACCTTCTCCGGGGATCACTGACGGGATGGCCCGGGCGGCTGTCGGACTGGCTGACAACCTTGATGCCCGCTGGATCGTGGCCTTTACCCTTTCGGGCCAGACGGCACGCATGCTCTGCAAGTACCGTTCGGCTGTTCCTGTGATCGCCCTGACACCCAATCCTGTGGTTGCCCGCAGGCTTGCCCTGTATTGGGGACTGACACCGATTGCGGTGGCCAACGCGGACGAACTCGAAAAGGTGATGCAGATCACCCGGGATACCCTGGCTGCGCTGGGGATGGTGCGTGAGCTGGACAAGATTGTTGTCCTGACGGGAGTCCCGCTTTCGGTGGCAGGGACAACCAATCTGGTCCGGGTCCTGCAGATTCCCAAGGAGGGGGAGAGCGAGCTTGCCGCATCAGCCACCCTCAATGGCGAGCGCTGGCGCTGGAAGATCGATGATGATGCCTGCATCCGCTGCGGAATCTGTGCGAGTATTTGCTCCTGCGGGATTTATTCCATGGGCGACCGGAGGGTCGAGATTCACCGGGAGCGGTTGTCCGAGTGCTTTCTGGACATGCAGTGTGTCGAGGCCTGTCCGGTCAAGGCGATCACGATAGCCGAGTGACGGGCAAGTACGGGGGGCGAAAAAAGCAGGTATCCCCGACGGGGGAGCATTGCGGGATCTGCAGCCGGAAAATATGTTCTTTCCCGACGATTGCACAGTGCACCCGGCTGTGCCCTTCAGGTCTTGCGTCCCTGCCGCGCTAAGCGCTGGCTGCAGGTTACCTGCTGATCACAAAGAGCCCATAGTGCGCAAAGAGGTTGGGCCAGACCCGGGCCAGGATACTCCTGCGTCGGGTCAGGCCGGGTAAAAAGTAGCGTCGCTCGATCGAGATCCCGTTTTCGCGACAGAATCCGAGGAAGTCGTTGATGGTCAGGAGATGGATGTTGGGCGTGTTGTACCACTCGTAGGGGAGGAGCCGGTTTTTTGGCATCCGGCCCTTGAAGAGCAGTCCAAAGCGGATGCGGAAGTGGGCAAAGTTGGGAAAGCTGATGATGACCTTTTGCCCGATGCGCAGCATCTCGTCAATGGATTTTTTCGGGTTCCAGATCACCTGGACCGTGCGCAGGGCCAGTACGTAGTCAAACGAGTTGTCCTTGTAGTACTCGTTCAACCCCTCGTCGATATCTCCCTGCAGGACAGAGAGTCCCTTGTTGACACAAGCCAGTACGTTTTCCTCGTTGATTTCTATGCCGCGGGCCTTGACCCGTTTGCGGTCAACAAGCATCCGCAGGAGGGTGCCGTCACCACAGCCGACATCAAGCACCTTGACCCGGTCATGAATGTTTTCGGCTACAATGTCAAAGTCAATCCGGACATCAAGATTATCCACTTCGGGATCAGGACTCTTCGGCATCAGTCAATTCCTTGTCAAGGTTGTCGAGGAAGCTTCGTACGAGAAAGCCGAGTTTGCCGTTGATGACTTCCTTTACAAGGAAGGAATCGTGGCCCCAGTCGGCGGTGATGTCAGAATAGGTGACATCGACATCGTTGGCGCGCATGGCGTTGACGAGACTTTTTGAGTCCCGGGGCGGGTAATGCCAGTCTGACGAAAAGGAGATGACAAGAAATTCGGCATTTGTTTCGGCAAAGGCCGAGGCCAGGTCCTCATCAAAATCCGCTCCGAGGTCAAAATAATCAAGGGCCCGGGTGACGACGAGGTAGGAATTGGCGTCAAAGCGGTCCACGAAGGTTGAGCCCTGATGGTGAAGGTAGCTGTTGACCTGGAACTGTGGGAGGGCCACCCCCCGTCGTGATGCCTCCCGGGCGGCGATGCTCGCATTGTTGTCGGCCTTTTCGGTCTCGGTACGTGCGGGGGCTTCGGCCCGGATCGGATCCTGGATCCTGCGGGCAAATTTTTCGTGCAGGGATTTTTCGGACATGTAGGTGATGTGCGCCATCATCCGGGCCATGGCCAGTCCCCGGCGGGGGCCCTCTGTTCCATAATAGTCACCACCCAGGAAAGCGGGGTCACTGATGATCGCGTGCCGTCCGACTTCGTAAAAGGCAATGTTTTGCGCCGAGTGGCGAGCGGTCGTGGCAATGGGGATGGCTGACTGTACCCGCTGGGGGTGGTCTACAGCCCAGCGCAGGGCCTGCATCCCTCCCATGGAGCCCCCAGCCACGCAGAAGAGTTTGTCAATCCCGAGATGATCAATCAGCTTGACCTGGGCGTTGACCATGTCCTTGATGGAGATGAAGGGGAAGGCGGAGCCCCAGGGTTGGCCGGTTGCCGGATTGATGGATGACGGGCCGGTCGACCCCTTGCATCCCCCGAGGACGTTGGCACAGATCACGTAGTATTTGTCCGTATCAAAGGGACGTCCCGGTCCGATCATCGGGTCCCACCAGCCCGGTTTGGGTTCGCGCCCCTCGGCCCGGGCCCGGGCAATATCCTCGCTGTGGTAGCCGGCGGCATGGGCATCCCCGGTCAGGGCGTGCAGGACCAGGATGGCCCGGTCCTTGTTGGCCGGATCGCCCCATGTTTCGTAGGCAACTGTCACTTCGGGCAGGGATTTGCCACAGCGGAGCTCGAATGGGTCATCTTCGTTGCCAAAGGTAAAATACCGGGTCTCGACGACCGGTGTGTACTCCGTTTCGGGACGGGCTTCCTCCCTCATCGCGGGGCAACCTCCACAGGGAACCTGATTCATTGATAATAATACGAATAAGTGAGCCTTTCTTTGGCTGATAAATAAAAATACCCGGGCATGGAAATGCGAGAGATGAGGCTTGATTATTGTTTTTCAGGATCGTACAATGCGGCGCAGGTAACCGCGCTTTGAGGGTGTTGGCGTGTTCCGCTGCCGTATCGAGGCAGCACTGCCGCGCGGATCGGGAGAAGATGATATGGGACAGTTTTCGCTTGTGTCTGATCAGGCTGATTTTGAGACACTTAACGATCTTTTTGAAAATTCAACGCAGCGGTATGCTGACAGGATCGCCTTTCGCATGAAGCGCATCGGCGAGCGGTATGACGAGTTTTCCTACGGACGCTTCAGGGAGCTGACCATCGCCGTGGCCAAGTATCTTGAGGACCTCGGGGCCTGCGGCAAGGGCAAGATGATCGGTCTGATTTCTGAAAACAGACCGGAGTGGCCGATCATTTATTTCGCGATTTTGCGCACGGGCGCAACGGTTGTCCCCATGGACGCACTCCTGGGGGAGGCCGAGATCATGCACATCATCAAGGATGCAGGTGTGCATGTGCTCTTTTGCTCGGCTGCCCAGTATGACAAGGTCAGTGAGGTCGACCACCTGCTTAAAGACCTCAAAAAGCTGATTGTGCTGGATGCGATCAATGTCAAAAACCGCCGGATTGCAACGCTTGACGAGGTCATCACGGCAGGGCGCAAGATCAAAAAAGACAAGCCGGCCAAGGTCAAAAAAAATGACATAGCTGCCCTTATCTACACCTCGGGAACAACGGGAAGCAGCAAGGGGGTCATGCTCTCACACTGGAATATCGCCTCCAACGTCGCCGGACTGCGGCGTATGATTTATTTTGACGAAAACGACGTGTTTCTTTCGGTGCTGCCTCTGCATCACACCTTTGAATGCACTGCGGGCATGCTCATCCCTGTTTCGAAGGGGTGTTCGATAACGACTGCGGAGAGTCTGGCGTCAAAACGCATCATTGCCAACATCAAGGAGACTGGGGTAACCCTGATGATGGGCGTGCCTCTCCTGTATGAAAAGATGGTGGCCGGTATCTTTCGCGGGATCAACGAAAAGCCCATTCCCGTGCGGTTGCTTGTCCACGGACTGCTGGGTATGGTCAAGGGAGTCAAAAAGATCTTGCGGCACAATCTGGGGAACAAGGTTTTCAAATCCCTGCGCGAGAAGGCCGGACTGGGGAGCCTGCGGATCATGATTTCGGGTGGGGCACCCCTCCAGGCCTGGGTTGGACAGACCTTTGAACATCTCGGGATCAGTTTTCTCAACGGGTACGGGCTGACCGAGACCTCACCGGTCTTGACGGTCAACGTGGTCAGTGATATTGACAACAGGACGGTCGGATATCCGGTTGACGGGATCGAGCTGGCGATTGACCAGCCCGACCCCAGCGGGGTGGGTGAGCTGAAGGCCCGGGGGCCCTTTGTCATGCAGGGCTACTACAAGAACAAGAAGGCCACGCAGGCGATTATCCGGGATGGCTGGCTTTACACGGGTGACCTGGCC
The DNA here is from genome assembly GCA_029548715.1 of Spirochaetota bacterium. Taxonomy (GTDB): domain Bacteria; phylum Spirochaetota; class JAGLSM01; order JAGLSM01; family JAKPMW01; genus JAKPMW01. Next base: position 4,378 of record JAKPMW010000262.1, read on the forward strand.
CGGTTTGACGACAAGGGGCGGGTCATTATCTGCGGGCGCTGCAAAAACCTGATCGTGACTGACGGCGGAAAAAATGTCTATCCCGAGGAGATTGAGCTGGCGCTCAACAGTTCGACCTTTATCAAGGAAAGCCTTGTGATTGGTCGCCCGATTTCAAAAAACAATCCGGGCGAAGAGGTCGTGGCCTACGTCGTCCCTGACTACGAGACAATTGAGGCAGCACACGGCACCAAGATTACCGATGAGGAAATCGAGGATCTTGTCCGGCGCGAGGTCAACCGGATCAACGAGACCTTTGTCTCCTACAAGCGCATCAAGGAGTGTTTCATCCGGGAGGAGGAGTTTCCGAAGACCTCTACCCGTAAGATCAAGCGGTATCTGTTTCAGGGGCGGGATATTCACGTCCAGCCGTAAGCTGAAAGCGGTGGCGCCGGACCGGGCTGTGACGATGTACCAGTCCGTGTGTCACTGTTTGATGTCTGCAGACAAGAGTTGATATGGTACATGCGCCGTTGTCCGGCGCACGAAGGGAATCAGCGGAGTGGCCCACAGGATTGCGCTTCTTGTATCCAATGACTCAGAGCGGCGTGCCCTGGGGTCGCTTGTCTCGTCCTACGGGTTTGCGGCTCACATGTTTACCGATGTCAATTCGGCCTTTGCTTCGCGCATCCGGTTTGACCTGATTCTGATTGATTACGTACTCGGGCATGCTTCGCTGCTGGACCTGATTGCCAGGCTCGATCGTGGGTCAGGGACACACTATGTTCCGGTCCTGGTGCTGATCGACAGCTGGCAGGTAACGGATGCGGTCCCCTGGATCAACGACGGGGTGGATGAGTTTGTCTTTCGGCCGATTCAGGAGGCGATCCTGTATGCCCGGCTGCGTGCCCTCCTGCGGCTCGGGGAGTTCCACGAGCGGGTGCGCCGGCAAAACGTTCAGTTGCGCCGTGAAATGGAGATGGCGCGCTCGATCCAGCAGAACCTGATGGTCAACCGCTTTCCCCAGGTCGGGAGGTACAGCATCGCCTCCCGCTATATCCCGGCGACTGATCTGGGGGGTGATTTTTTTGACGTGTACTCTGTTTCGGGCAGTCTCTTCGGCGTCTTTATCGCTGACGTTGCCGGACACGGGGTGCAGGCAGCCCTGCTCTCGATGATTGTCAAGGGTGCGCTCGATGCCATCAAGAAACAGCACTACAGCCCGGCCTCCCTGCTTGGCGAACTGAATACCCGCCTTGTCCCCCTCTTTGAGCCCCTCAATACTTTCATTACGGCTTTCAGTGCCATTATCGATGTCTGGACGGGGCGGCTTTTGTACTGCAGTGCGGGCCACCCGGTGCAGTTTTTGTTCCATGGCGGCCAGGCCCAGGGGCTCAAGACACGGGGCGGAATCCTCGGGCTGTCCACCAGCCGGCAGTTTTCGGAGAGCATGGCAGACCTGTCACAGGGCGATATCCTGCTTTTGTATACGGATGGTCTGGTTGAGGCATCTTCGGAGGATGGAGAGGCGTTTGGTGAACAGCGTCTGATCCATTGTGCCCAGGCCAATCTCGACCAGGAGCCGGAGACGATAGTCGGAGCCCTGGTGGAGAGGCTGGATGAGTTTGCGGCGCCGGCTTCGGAGGAGTCAGCCCTGCACGATGATGATGTCAACATCATCGTGGTCAAGGCCCAGTATTGAGGATCTGCCCGGCGGACGGGTTTAGCGTGGGCTCATGCGGACCTTTGTCAGGATCAGCATGAAGACGTAATAGACGTTAAAGGGAACAACGGCCAGCCAGAGGGCAAACATCAGGTCCCCCGCCAGGGTTGAAAGCATGATACAGACCATGTGGGTATTGGGTCCGAGAAAGGACCAGAGCCGGAGAAACCCCCGCTCCCGCTTGATGATTGCTGCACGTTCTGCGGGGGTGTAGCTCAGACGGGAGTAGGCGCCGACGGACAGGAGCGAGTTTTGCAGGCTGTTGTATGCCAGATAGATACGCATCATCCAGCGTTTCCCGCTGGACATGCTGCGGGACTCACGGCGAAAGCGTGCCTCGAGGTCCTGGCGTTCCTTGACGGTCTGGTCAATCCCTGTCTTGACAATGCTCGAAAACTTTGTCTTGATCAGGTCGTAGGCGATCGAGTGGATGGTTATGGACGCAAAGCCGAGAAGCGCGAGAGGGAGGACAATATCCTGAGATATCGGAATGATCAGGTATTGCTGCAGGCCCTCAAAATTCGTGTGCATGGCCCAAAGGGCCCCGCCCAGGACTGAAAAGCCTACAATGTAATCGGAAATTCCATCGAGGATGCGTCCAAACTCCGAGCTTGTGCCCTTGAGTCGCGCCAGCTGGCCGTCAGCACAGTCCAGGACAAGGGACAACTGGTAGGCAAGTGCTCCGATGAAGAGGGTTAGATATGTTCCCGCGGCGAAGAGGAAGCCGGCGGCTATACCGGAGAGGATGGCCAGCATTGTGACCTGGTTGGCGGATATGGAAGTGTAGTGATAAAAAAAACCGACGAAGAGGGACGCTAAGGGCCTGTTAAACCATGTGTTGACCGGCTCCTCGGAGATGATGTTGATCTGCTCTGCAAGAGGTGTTTCGTTGGCCATTCGTGACGTCCTGTCTGGTGTGGGGTGTGCCGCCTGAAATTGTAGCATGAAAGTCCGGCCAGCGGCAGCATAATTTACGGTCAAAACGCGCCCTGCAGGCCTCTGCAGGGGTGCCTTGACAGGTCCTTGCAGGGGGGTGTACTTTTTTACGGCGGTCAGACTGACGGCGTTTTCCAATACGCACGAAACGGATTGTACTTCATGGCAGGCAAGAGTCGCTATCTCCGCGGCATACTCATTTTTTTCGTCATTTCTTTCGGCACATTTCTCCTGATGTATCTCTTCGGTGAGGACGCTTCGTCCCGGGTTCCTCTGGTCTGGCAGGCCGACCGGGATTCAAAGGCCTCTTTCGCACAGGCACTGGCGGTGCCGCAGCCTGTCACGATACCGGCAACAGGGTCATCGGCGGCCATTTCCCTCAAAGGGTTGACCAACGCCATCTGGTCCTGGTCCGAGGCGACCAATGCCGCCCGGGATGCCGCTTCTCTGGCAGCGTCCGGGAGGGCCATGGCCGGGCTTGTGCTTCGCAGCCAGAGCAACCTGATAGTGGCCGAGTTTGCCACGGCGCCCAATGTCTGCACGAATGCGCCGATCCGGGCGGTGTTTACGGCGACCAACGATGCCCAGGCCCCGGCCCGGCTGGCCCGCTTTGTGGCGGATCAGGCTGTGCTGCTCCCGCTTCCCAGCCAGCTTGGCCTGATGGAGAGTATCGGGGAGATCAGCCTCTGGTTTCTCCTGATTGCGCTCGCATTTTACTTCATCAATGTGCTTGTTGACAGCTACCTCGTGCGCGTACTGCTGAGAGCCGTCGATGATGACATGCCCTTTATACAGTGCATCTATGCCGTGCTGGGGAACGAGTTTTTGACTGCGATCACCCCCTTCCAGTCCGGGGGGCAACCCCTGATGGTGTACGTGATGCACAAGAACAATGTGTCCGTGGGCAAGGGGATCCTGATCGTCTTTTTCAAGACCGCCGCCCAGATTTACTTTTTTGCCCTTACGGCACCGGTCGTCATCCTGTTTTGGCCCGAGGTAGCCGCCATTCCGGGATTGACCGCGTTTTACGTGTACGGGATCTTCTTCTTCGGCTACTTCCTGGCTCTGACCTTTCTGGTGCTTGTCAAACCGCACAAGGCCAAGCGGATCTCGATGTGGTTTTTCAAGCTCCTGGGAAAATTCAAGTACTTCAAAAAACGCAAGGCCAAGATGAGCCGGGGGCTGCGCAAGACCATCCGGGAGATCAACATCTTCAGTCATTTTACGAAAAATATTCTCAGGACAAAAAAGATCGTCTTTCTCCAGCTCTTTTCCCTGACGATTCTCTCCTGGATTTTCAAGTTTCTTGTGGCCGTTGCTGTCATCTGGGGACTGGGTGGGTTGACGGTCAATGTGATCCAGGCGGTCAGCGTGCAGACCGTGACCAATTTTCTCGGCTTTTTTGCCCCCTCGCCAGGCGGGAGCGGGGTATTCGAGTTTTCCATGAAAAAGGTCTTTGAGACGGTTGAGGCTCTGACACCCGAACGGCTCTTTGTGTTTGTCATCATCTGGCGTTTTATCACCTACTACATCAGCGTGTTTCTTGGCGGGCTTGTGGCGGTGCGGGTCCTTCACTTCCGTGAGCATGAGCTGGAAGAGGAAGAAAAGATCATCGAACACGAGATTGACGAGGGCAGATCTCTCGATTGACGGAATACCCGTTCCTGCGAGAGCTGGCCTTGGTCAGTATGGTGACAGTTCGTGGGGTGGGGTGGTCCTGGCGAGGAGAAGGCGGAAGATGGCCTGCGCCGAGCGTTCGGATGAGGCCAGCTCCCTGCTCCCTTCTCCGGCAGCAATCAGGTCAAGGGCGAGAGCCCAGCGGCTGGCCGCAAAGTGTACCCCTGCCGCTTCTATGGATGTCCCCATCTCTGCAGCGGGCTGGCGGTTTCTGGCGGCGGCCTGCATCCGGTCCGGGTCGGCGGATTTGACAGCGCTTTCGGGAAGGCCCAGGCTCAACAGGATATACCCCAGGGTGGCCCGGTATTCCACCGAGTCCGGGTGCAGGGTCACATTTTCCACCGCCAGGCTGCGGGCCCGCACAAGTCCGGCCCGGCCCTGTGTTGCGAGCTGCCAGGCCAGGGCATCCCGGATCCCGGGGGCTGTGCGGATATGCTTCAGTCCCCGCTCGAGGATCTCACTGGCTTCCCGTGTTTTTCCGTCATCGGAGAGATGACGCCCCAGGGCAATGTACCCGGACTCGAGCCAGGGCATCCCCTCTACCAGATCCTCCAGAACCCTCCGGGCCTCTTCCCGCCGGTTTTGGCTGGTCAGGACACGGGCATAGACAAGGTGCACATCCTGCTGGCGGATAAACGAGGCACTGTTTTTCCAGAGCTGGTCCAGCAGGCGGATGGCATGTTCCTCCTTGCCGCAGCCCGCCATTGCCTGTGCCCATTTGAAGCGGTAGAGGTTGTTGCCAGGATCAGCCCGGACCGCCCGGGCATAAAACTGTTCGGCCTCTTCATGTTTTTTCTGGAGAATGCGGATATCGCCCGCCAGGGCCAGAAAGCCGAAGCGGTCATCCTTGTCCAGGTCAATCCCCTCCCAGACATATTCCAGGGCCCTGGAGACTGATCCCGAGCGGAAGAAGGCCCGGGCCAGTGTTGCCAGGGTGTCAAGAAGCATGTCCCTCAGTTGCGCATCCGCGTAATTCCTTCCCATATCCTGCTTGAAGCGGCCGACCATCTGTTCCCCACGGCTGACAGCCTGCTCCAGATTTCCCTGTTCGAGTTCGATGCGGGACATATAGTACAGGGCGTGCAGGTTGTCCCGGTCAATGGAGAGGGATTCATCAAGCGACTGAACAGCCTTTTGCGGCTGGTTGTTTTTCCAGTAGAGAAAGCCCAGGGCTGTGCGCATGTCGTTGTCTTTCGGAGAGAGCCGGACAGCCCGTTCGAAGGACTGGATGGTTGCAGCGATATTGCCGGCTGCAAACAGAAACCGGGCATGGCCGTGATGGCTGCGCCAGTCATCAGGGAAGCGGGCGATGATGTCCGCCCAGACGGCATTGGCCTCGTTGACCTGTCCGTCACGCGAGAGGAGGGCCGCAAGATCGCCCATCAGGCTGCGCAGGGCCGGGGGCCGGAGCCTGGCCTGGCTGTTGCTCAACGCCAGTTGCAAAAGATCCCGGGCGAGGCGCGTGTGTCCCCCGTCGGCGTGGATTGCAGCAATGCGGCGGATGGCGGCCGTCTCGTCCGAGGGGATGTCTGCCAGGGTTGCGATCATCCCCTGGCCTCGGGCCTTGTGGGTATCGAAGGCGCTGCGCTGGATATACCCCTGGTACGCGAGCCTGGCCTGTCCGATGGACTGGTTGATACGGAGGCTTGTTCCTGCTGCCGCATCAAGGCATGCCCGGGCATTGGTGGCCATGGGCCAGTGCTCGTGAAATTCCCTGAGTGAGCGGGGGAAGGTGCGGGCCAGTTCGGCGTGCAGGTTTCCGATGACCAGGCTGGTGATGGCGTATTCATGGTACCCCGCCAGGTTGGGAACGGCGAGCAGGCGCTCATAGGCCCGGATTGCTCCCTGGATGTCTCCCTGCTGGCGCAGGATTTCGCCCAGGGCCCGTGCGATCCCCGGGGTGTCAGCCGAGGGGATCTCGAGGGCGCGCTGGAGGTACTGCGCTGCGGCCGGGTCCTGGTTCTTGTTGTAGAGGATCTTGCCCGTCATGTACCAGCGCGCGGCCCGGATTTCGTCAGCCGAACGGGCCGATTCGAGCAGGTCCTGATAGTGCAGGGGGTCTGTGAGAAGATCAAGGGAGGTGAGTTTTGCGACAATCCTGTCCATGTCGCCCGGTTGCTCAAGCTCCCAGATCCGGAGGGCTGCCTGGACGGCGAGGGCGTCGGTATTGTCCGGCTCAAGGGACAGAGCGGCAGCGAGATGGTCCCGGGCCGAGACAAGGAGGCTGTGGCGCATGTCTGCAAAAAAGAGCTTGATTGCCGCATCGGCCGTGAGGATGTGCAGGCCGGCGTGTTTCGGATCAAGCCGCGAGGCGGTCTCGAGGCAGCGCTGGTACCCCGGATGTCCCGTCCCCAGCAGGGAGCGGTAGCGCAGGGCGGTTTCGAGCAGGTCGTCCCTGCTGCCCCGGGCGGAGCGTTCGGCAGAGAGCATGTCCCGCTCGAGGAGCTGCCGCTCGAGATCCCTGATGGCAGCGAGCGTCTGTGTCGAGCCGGAGAGTCTGGCCGCTGTCCGGTACCAGTGCAGAGCCTTTTCGCTGTCACCCCGCCCCAGCCAGAAAGCGGCCAGTGCTCCTGCATAACGGGGCTCGTCAGGTGCAAGTTCGGCCGCTTTTTCGAGGCAGACCAGACGGCCAGGTGCATCTGGAGTCTCCTGGCTGGCATCGAGCTCGGCCGTGTACCACCAGACGAGCGGGTTTTTCGGGTCCAGGCTGCGGGCCCGGGCCAGACTTGCCCGGCTGCGTTCAAAGCGGGTCAGGGCCAGTTCGGCGCGGGCACGGAGGATGTATCCCGAAGCGTGGTTGGGTTGGGCCTGAATGATGCGGTTGGCCAGGTCGAGGGCCGTGCGATGTTCGCCAAGCTCAAGATGGTTTTCGGCCATCCGCAGGAGGATCGTGGTCAGCCGGTGGTCATCCTGCCCGTAATAGTCTGAAAAATTCTTGAGGCGCTGGTTCTCAAGCCGCCTCTGCCGGACAGAGAGACTCAGGGCATCATTCTCCGGTAGCAGTCGGCGTGCCCTTTCGAACCAGCGCTCGGCTGACAAACGGTCCTTGTCATGGTTGAGGGCGATGTGGCCCAGCGTTTCGGCGAGCGAATGGGTTTGCCGGCCGGCGTTCCAGGCTTTTTCGAGCCAGCGTTTTCCTTCATCGTGCTTTCCAAGCCTGATCGAGAGGTGACCGCCCCGCTCAAGCATGGCCGTATCGTCCGGGTAGTGCATCAGATAGGTGCTGATCAGGGAATTGGCCTTCCAGAGATCACCCCGCTCGATGGCGATTTTCGAAAGCCGCTCGAGGGCATGGGCGTTGCGGTAATCGGCTGCCAGGAGGCGCTCAAGCCAGAAGGGGAGGTGATCGTTTTTTCCTTTGTGTTCGAGACTGCGGACGAGGGCCATGAGAAACTGCTGGTCAGCCTGCCCCTGGTTGACCAGCAGCGAGGCCTCGGCGAGGCCGAGGGTGGTCCAGCCAGCATCCAGCAGGGTAAACGCCAGTTCCCGGCGTGCCGCATGATCCGCCGGCTGTACCTTCAGGCGGGTGTGCATCCGTCTGATGGTCCGGGAACGCTCAAGATCCCTTCTCGTGGCAAGGAGGGTGGGGTCTTCGGGATAGCGGGTCAGTCCCCGGGAGAGCGCCAGATCGGATGCGTCAAACCGGCCCTCCCGCTGAAGCAGTCTGGCATAGAGGCTCCAGCCCAGGGGTGGGGCCTCAGGTTGTGAACAGGCTGCCGAGAGCAGGAGCTCGGCCTTTCCTGGCTGGTTGCGGCGCAGGTACCATGAGGCAAGGCCGGTCAATGCAACGGGATCATCCTCCGCGCTCCGCACTGCCTGGCGGTAGCGGATCCCGGCGTCAGACTGGAACATCAGTTCCGTCAGCCGGTCTCCCTCGCGTGTCAGGCTGGTGCTTGAGGCGCATCCCGCCAGGATCAGGAAAGCGCAAACATGGAAACGTGTGCCAGACATGCCGAATCATCTCGCTTATGACGGGGTTGCCTCTAATGATACTACCTGAGCGTGGGATGTGAGAGGTACAGGTGGAATGCCTGGTGGCCGGAGAAAGGATTACTCGCCGCTGGTCTGTGCCCCGTCAGGGCTGAGCAGGATTCCGTTGGCGGTCGGAATGATGGTTTTGGGGGCGAAGTTCTTTTTTTCGTCCGCGTCACGGTAAACATACTCGAAGATGTTGTTGCGTGTCTTTCTGCTGATGCGCTCGAACCGGATATGCAGCATCCGTTCGGTGCTATTGGGAATTCCGGTGCAGGCCAGGACGCGTCCGATGGCGACCTCGGTGTTTTCAAAGTCCAGGCTGAAGTCCAGCTTGACAAGGGTGTTTTCCCTGAGAAGTCCGCCGGCCCTGACGGCCACTCCGCCAGCGCTCAGGTTGACGATTGTTCCGCTGAAGGGGATGGTGTTGGCAATCGAAACCTTGCGGGAGGCTCCTTCGCCGGTCACCCGCAGTGAAAACATGCTGACCGCTATGGAGACCGCGTTGCGCCTGAATATCCGCTTCTGGGTCCGGGTGATCCGGTTGCTGTGCTCGATATTGATGTGGCCGGTGATCCCGCTCCCCATTGTCTGGTCGAGCACCTTGCTGATGAAGCTGTACTCCGCGTCGTTGCTGACGTGGAACTTGACCCGGACCTTTTTGCCCTCCCAGGTGAAGTCCTGGACATCCAGGGCTTCCATGGGCATTGCGGCGGCGAAGAATTTGGGAGTTGTCTCAAGTACGTATGTCTGATATGAGCCGATGCGCTCAAAGGTCAGTTCGACGGGCTGATTGGCCCTGATCTGGTTGGAATGGGAGACGGTTTGCCTGCGGCTGGCGATAATCCCGTCCATCTTGTTGCGCAGGAGGAAGATGCGTTCAATGGCGACGTGCTTTTCTTCATCCGTCAATTCGGAGTTTTTGACCCGCTCGACGCTCCTGATGACGGTGGTATCCAGGGTCCGGGCTGAGGAATACATCATCATGAAGTCAGGAACCCGGTTTTCGAAAGCGATATCGCGCAGGAGCAGGATGTCGGGCTTTTCAAGGCCATAGGACAACCCTTCGTGCTTGAAGGCAAACCAGTTGTACCGCATCCCCTTGTACTTGATGGCTATGACAATCTGGTAGGCAATCATGCCGACTACGGCAACTGCACCCAGGATTGCCAGAAAACCAATGAGTGTCATGGCCAACTCCCGCAGGGATACGCCGTCCGGTATCACGGCGCTGTGTCCACCGCAGGGACACAGGGTATCTATCGGCGTGAGGCGGTAAAAAATTGAGGGATCAGGCGACAATCCTTTCCGGGATTATATCTGCTGTCAGTATCCATGCGGGCGGTCTGTCGTGCCCGTTGCTTGTGCGGGGATTGACGAATCCCCGCCGTGTTGTGATACACTTGAGGCGGGAATTGATCGGAGGTCGTGAATGTTCAGTGTACTGCATGTTGAAAGCAGTCATTTTTTTACCAAGCTCTACCGCAGGATTGTCGAGGGGCAAAAGGCCAGGTATCTCGAGGCGGGCTCGGCTGACGAAGCCATGAGGATTCTTGAGACCGAGCATGTGGATATCATCATCTCGGCGAGTACTGTGGACGGGGGCATCGACGGCTTTGTCAAGCGGCTGGGGCAGAGCCGGTTCAAGATTCTCCCTGTGGTGGTCTCAAGTGCCAGTGATACCGCCGAGGAGCGAACCGAGATGTTTTCACTGGGTGTGGTGGATTACCTTCTCAAGGAAGACTCGGACGAGCACCTTGCCCGGTTTATTGAAAAGATGGTTCAGGCGGACAGCCGGCTGGATGCCCTCAAGTCTCTCTCCATCGCCGTGCTTGATGATTCAGAGACCGTGCATGAGGTGATGCGGCGGACCTTTGCCATTTACGGAATAGATTCGATGCGCTCGTATTATACGGCCCAGGAGATCCTTGCCGGCCCGGATCATGACATCTATCTGGTGGACATCAACCTGCCGGATATGTCTGGTACCCAGATCGTGCTTGAGGTCCGCAAGCGCGCTCCGGATGCTGTCATCATTGCTGTCTCCGCCATCGATCATTACAAGGTGATCTCCAATACCCTGATCGCTGGTGCGGATGACTACATCATCAAGCCCTTTAATGCCATGATCCTGATGGCACGGCTCCAGGCCAGCGCCCGGATGCTGCTACTGTACCGCGAGCTGGAGGAAAAAAACAGGCGTCTTGAGGAACTGGTAGTGCGGGACAGCCTGACAGGACTGTACAATCACAAGCACATCATCGACCGGCTTGCGGAAGAGGTCGAAAAGGCAATGCGGTACCAGCACACCCTGTCCGTGGTCATGCTGGATATCGACCACTTTAAGAATGTCAACGATACGTGGGGGCATCAGGCCGGAGACCGGGTGCTTGTTGCCTTTTCCCGTCTCCTTGCCGAGTCGGCGCGAAACTGTGACATTGTCGGGCGGTACGGCGGGGAGGAGTTTCTTGTGATTCTTCCCGAGACTGATCTTGAGGCTGCCAGCGTCTTCGGCAACCGGCTGCGTGAGCGGTTTGGAGAGATGCAGTTTGACGAGAATGAAGACCTTTCGGTGACCGTCTCGGGCGGGGTCGCCGAATGGAAGGGCGGGGGGCATCTGATGCTGGTCAAGCAGGCCGACCATCTCCTCTACCGGGCCAAGGCAAACGGTCGCAACAGGATCGAGTCAAAGAGCCAGGGCTGAACAGTCTCCTGTCCGGCCCGTGCCGATACAGGCCGGTATCGGGCGGAGGCTGTCTTCCCGGCTGCCTCACCTGCCGGACTGCGGATCGGGCGGGGTGTCTTCCGCTGACACAAAGGCATCCCGGCCGGGATAGTACAGCTTTTTTCGGGCGATCGGCTCGGGCCAGGTGAAGTAGACGACTTCGGCTTCGGAGCACACCCGCCCGTCGCCATCCAGCAGCGAGGTTGCCAGCGTGACAAGGTGCCGGTCCGTCGAGGAGACCAGGGCCTCGATCCGCAGAGGGCCCTGATGGGTAAAGGCCGGGCGGTGAAAGCGCAGCGAAAGGGCTGTTGTCATGCCTGAGGTCCCG
>JAKPMW010000296.1 GCA_029548715.1 Spirochaetota bacterium
CCAACGCCGCTGCATCAGGCCATGCCGCATACTGTGCAAGCAAAGCCGCTCTCGACAGTTACATGAGGGCTCTTGCCTGTGAACTTGCCCCGGCCCGGTTCAACTCAATCCTTGCTGGCGGGGTCCGGACTCCGATGAGCAAGCATGCCCTGACTGATCCGGCAATCGCGGCCCGGCTGACCGCTTCATACCCATTGGGCGTAGGGGAACCGGAGGATATTGCCGCCGCCACTGACTGGCTGCTCTCTGAAGAGGCGCGCTGGATAACCGGAACAGCCCTGACTGTTGACGGCGGACGACTCTGTCGCGCCTGATCCACTCCATGACAACCGAGGAATTCATACCATAATGGACCAAACACCTCTCTTCATCTCCAGCAATGGAAAGCCCATCACGGCTTCCATCCTTTTATCCACCCTGCGCTCGGCGAAGGCAGACGAATGCGATATTCTCTATATACACTCGGACCTCTCCTTTGGAGCCCCGAATCCTGGCCTGAAACGAAGCGAACTCCTGGCCCGCCTGATGGACACCATCGGCCAACTGGGTGTCAAGACCATCATGTTCCCCACATTTACTTTCAGTTTTTGCAATAACGAAATCTTTGACAGGGAAAACACCCGCTCCCGCATGGGTGCGCTCAATGAATACGCACGCAAACTCCCTCAGGCTGTGCGATCCAGCGACCCCCTGATGTCCTCGGTCGCCATAGGCAGCAATCTTGACCCGGTCAAAAACATCGGAACCGCATCCATCGGGTTTGGCTCAACATTTGACATCCTGCACAATACCCCGAATGTCCGCTTCCTGTTTTTCGGAGTTCGCCTCTATCTCTGTTTCACGTATACCCACTATGTCGAAGCACAACTTGGCATGCCATACCGCTATCCCAGGGATTTTTCCGGGACCCTGATCGAGAACGGCCAAGCCCGCACTGAAACATTTTCTTTGTTTGTCCGATATCAGGGTGTCGAACCAACCCAAACAGACTATTTTGAAGAGTATGTTCTTGGCAAAAATCTCGCTCAAAAAATTGCCTGCGGGGATGGATGGATAACAACCATACGGGAAGAGGACGGATTTTCGGCGGCAGTAGATTGTTTGTCTGCCAACCCCGATTGTCTCCTTGCACATCCCTACAACCCCTCAAACAAGGACACAACCTTCATCCCGCATTCAATGGTGGCACTCTGATCATGATGCCGTCCTGCAACGCACACGTAACCGTCAACGAAATCGACAGCAGCATCTTCGGAAAGCGTGTACTCGACATCCGGAATTTTGATTCAGCAACAGACATTGCAGCCCTTGAAGCCGGCTCAATTCTGCCGCTTCAGCCGTGGTATGCCTGCTGCAAAATACCCTCCAGCGACTGTGCCGGCATCCACCTGCTCGAATCGGCCGGCTTCCGCTATGTCGAGACTCAGCTTGTTCTTTCATTCAGGGTCAAATCACTCTACCCTTCAAACCCGTTTCCTCAATACATTTTTGAGGAGGTATGTGACCAACAAACACTGTCACGCGTGATAGATATCGCAACATCTTCAATAATCGATGACAGAATCGCCAACGACCCCCTGCTTGGCCCCCTTTATGCCGGCAAGCGGTATGGAGCATACCTTGCCAGATCCATGGAATCTCCGGACCAACACCTCTATGCCCTGAAAAATGGGCAAAATGGTGATATTGTTGGATTCAAGTCTCACCGTTATCTGCCAGACGGGAGTGTTCAGCTCCTTTTGGGTGGTTTGCGCGATGATTGCAAAGGCAGCGGCTTGGCCCCGTTGCTTGAGCACCTTGAATTTTCAACCCTGCTGGCGGCAGGCATCAAACGGGGTGTGACTGCCGTATCAGCCCGAAATCTGGCAATAATGAATCTGGAAATTGCCGGTTTCGGGTTCAAGGTCAAGGAAAGTCTGGTCGTTTTGAGGAAAATGTATGCAACTTGAAGTACTCTCATTCCCGGATAATCTGCTAAGCTCGAGCATGCATGTCATATATGATCCCGAGACCCGTGATGGCCTGCTCATCGATGCCGGGTGCCTTGACGCACAGCCCGTAGTCACCAGTATCGAACAGCAAGACATACGAATTTCGCATATTCTGCTGACGCACGAGCATTTTGACCATATCTGGAGTGTCAATGATCTGAGCCGCCATTTCGGGGCAACCTGTATTGCACACGAAATCTGTGCTGCATCGGCCTCTGATCCGGTCCGGAATCTTTCCCGTTACACACCACATGGAGAATGCACTGCGACTGTTCATCATGCGCCCGGCGGGAAATTTTTCCAGTTTCAATGGAACGAGCATACGGTATCCATGCAGCAAACCCCCGGCCACTCGCCCGGGAGCGTCTGCTTCTCCATCGAGAACTTACTCGTCACTGGCGATACGATCATCAGCAATGCGGCAACGGTCACCAAGCTTCCCGGCGGGAACAGGCTTGATCTTGCTGCAAGCCTGCTGGTGTTGTGTGCAGGGATCAGCTTCCCGGTCACTGTCCTGCCTGGTCACGGGATGCCCTGGGCTGCTCATTCCCTCGGCAGCTTCCGCTGTTGTACCGGTTCCAAAAACCCAGTCCTCGCAACATGAACCGTCACCCCTCATTCATATTTCTGCTGATTCCGCTTTCTGTACTTCTGCAAGGTACTGCCGCGGTCATGGGTAAATTTGCCTCACTCGAGGTAGATTCACGGAACCTCAACGGGATCGATACCGTCATTGGCAACCCGTGGTATCTCGGCTCCCTGTTTTTCCTCGTGCTCCAGGCCATCGCCTGGCAACTCGTCATGCGCAACTTTCCCTTGTCGTGGGCCTACTTTTTCAACAGCATGCTGTATGTCCTTCTGCTGATTTCGGGGGTCGCCTTTTTCGGTGAGACGGTAACCACAGGAAACATTGCCGGCACAGTGTTGATCATCTGCGGTATTGCCCTGATGGCCAAGGCCAGCCCAAATCCGGGCAATGGAAGCACACCATGAGCGAACAACTGGCAATCATACTCGCCATTACCGGCATCATTCTCACTGCACTTGCCCAGATCCTCCTGAAAAAAGGAGCCATGCATGCACAAAAAAAGCACGTATTCCTGACATGGTTACACCCGCTTGTCCTTGCCGGGTATGCCCTGCTCGGCATGGTAACGCTTTGCAATCTTGCTGCATTTCGGGTCCTGCCCCTCAAGACCGGAGTCATTCTTCTTCCCTGGACCTTCGTCCTTGTAACGGTATTTTCCCGTCTTTTCCTTGGCGAACGGTTACGCAGAGAGCAGATCGCAGCAGCCTTGCTCATACTGGCCGGACTTGTCATATTTGTACTGTAAATAACAGGACAATACCTGTACACAAACACCGGCCACCTGATCCGGCCCAAAGGAACGCGCATGAAAGGAATCATTCTCGCAGGCGGCAAAGGGACACGACTTGCACCCCTGACAATGGCCCTCAGCAAACAGATTCTTCCGGTCTATAACAAACCCATGATCTATTACCCGCTCTCGACCCTGATGCAGGCATCAATCCGGGATATCCTGATCATTTCCACACCGGAACATCTTGGCTTTTACCAGTCACTCTTCGGTGACGGCTCCCGGCTGGGCCTGTCAATCTCGTATCGCGAACAGCCAGAGGCCAACGGCCTGGCTCAAGCATTCGTCATAGGTGAGGATTTTATCGGCGCTGACCCGGTTGCACTTGTCCTCGGAGACAACATCTTCTATGGGACTGATTTTTACGGCTTCCTCGACAAATTTGACGGAACCCCTGATGGCGGGCTCATCTTCGGATACCGGGTAGCCGACCCCGAACGCTATGGCGTTGTCGAGTTTGATCAAAACGATAACGTCATATCCATTGAGGAAAAACCGACCCACCCAAAATCCCACTATGCCGTCCCGGGCCTGTACTTTTATGATAATTCCGTAGTTGCAATTTCGAAGGAACTCAAGCCGTCGCCACGCGGCGAATACGAAATCACTGATGTCAACAATGAATACCTTCGCCGGGGAAAACTCAAGGTGGCCTTGATCAACCGCGGTAACGCCTGGCTTGACACCGGCACTCACCGCAGTCTGCTCGAAGCGTCAAGCTTTGTCCAGACCATCGAAGACCGAAAGGGCCAGATGATCTCCTGCCTTGAAGAAATCGCACTACAAAAAGGATTCATTGACAGCGATAAATTCAAAAGCGCCATGTCCTTTTATCCTTCGGGGAACGAATACCATGACTATCTCAAGATTGTCCTGGTCGAGTATCTTGAAAAAACACCTAAAAGGGCCCATCCATGACCCTTGAACAAACGCCCCTGTCCGGCCTGATCATTATTCACCCCAAAGTGTTCGGTGACGAGAGGGGCTTTTTTATGGAAACCTGGAGTCAACCGGTTTTCAGCAGCCTTGGGATTGACACTGTGTTTCTTCAGGACAATCACTCCCGTTCGTGCAGAGGGACAGTGCGTGGGCTTCATTTCCAGTCAACACCGGGGCAGGCAAAGCTCGTCCGCTGCGTCAAAGGCGCAGTCTGGGACGTTGCTGTTGATCTTCGCACCGATTCCCCGACCTTTGGCAGATGGCATGCTGTCCGACTTGACGAGGATAACAGGGCCATGCTTTATATCCCGATCGGGTTTGCCCACGGCTTTTGTGTCCTCTCCGAAAGCGCCGATTTCGTATATAAAGTCTCGAGCATCTATAATCCTGAAACAGAATGCGGGATTGCCTGGAATGATCCTGATATCGGTATTCAATGGCCAACCGAGACACCACTTCTTTCCGATCGGGACAAACACAACCCCGGACTCCGTGATTGGCTTGCCTCAAAGGACCAAATGGTATGATATGGATTATCGGCTCAAACGGAATG
>JAKPMW010000300.1 GCA_029548715.1 Spirochaetota bacterium
CAACCTTGGCTGGGCCGTGCGCCGGATGCTGGATGTGGTCCTGCGCGAATCCAATCCTGTCATGCAGGCTGCCCTTGCCCGCTCGGAAGCTGAGGCAATCGCCGATGAGGATGCTGAATACTGCCGCCGGATGGGACAGCACGGACTGGCCCTGCTTGAGGGGATTGCCCGGAACAAGCAGGGCGGGAGCGTGAACATCCTTACCCACTGCAACGCTGGCTGGCTGGCCTTTGTGGATTATGGAACAGCGCTCGCCCCCGTCTATGCGGCCCACGAAGCCGGGGTTCCCGTCCATGTCTGGGTGGACGAGACCCGGCCGCGCAATCAGGGGGCTGCCCTGACCGCCTGGGAACTCGGCCAGCAGGGGGTTGCGCATACCCTGGTCCCCGACAATGCGGGCGGCCACCTGATGCAGCACGGGATGGTTGACATTGTCCTGACCGGGTCCGACCGCGTGACCGCAGGGGGTGATGTGGCCAACAAGATCGGGACCTACCTCAAGGCCCTGGCCGCCCGTGACTGCGGGATCCCCTGTTATGCAGTTTTTCCCTCCTCCACGATCGATTGGGAGATCGGGGACGGCCTTGCCGATATCGTCATCGAGGAGCGTTCCCCTGACGAGGTCAGCCATGTGAGCGGGATGGATGATGCGGACGGGAAGCTGCACACTGTCCGAATCTGTCCCCCCGAAACAAGGGCAGCAAATTACGGATTTGATGTTACTCCGGCCCGGCTTGTCAGCGGTCTGATCACCGAACGGGGGATCTGTGCTGCATCAGCCGAGGGACTTGGTGGTCTCTATCCGGAGCAGAGGCGTGCCTGACGAAGGGTATATCAAATTCCGCTGCCTGCACACCCCGGGGCCAGCCCCGGCCTGTGCAGGACTGGATGCCCTGATTCGGATCCGCAACCGGCTGCACGGGCTGGGCCTGATCGGGGTCTTGCCGGACGGGATCGGGTTCGGGAACATCAGCCTGCGCACAGGTGACGGGTTTGTCATCAGTGCCAGTGCTACCGGCCATATTGCGCTTGCCACGGCTGGCCATTTTTCCCTCGTCGAGCGCTGTGATATCGGGTCCAATACCGTCCGGTGTCGCGGACCGCTGGCGGCATCCTCCGAGTCAATGACGCACTGGGCGGTCTATCAGGCCGCCCCCCTGATCCGCTCGGTGATCCATGTGCACGACCGGAGGATATGGAGCAGGATGCTGGAGAAAGGGGATCCCTGCACCGAGCCGGAGGCGGCCTTTGGGACACCCGAACTGGCACGCTCGGTCATGCGCCTCGCCCGGGGGCGCTCGTCGCTGATCCTTGCCATGCCGGGGCATGAGGATGGTGTCATGACCGGAGGAGAGACCACGGACGCGGCCCTCGAGTTGCTTCTCGGGTGTTTCAATCCGGGCTAAATATCACGAATTTGTAATCGGTATCCCGGATACGCATGACGAAAATGTAATTCCGGCAGATCCAGCCGGATTTTCAGCGCCTGCTGTGTTCCCCATGAGTGCTTTTGTGTATTATTGGTGTCACACATTCATTGCAGATCAAGGAGATCATACCCCATGGCAAACCGCGAATATACCCTCGTGATCCTCAAGCCGGACTGTATCGTCAAGTCACTGACCGGAAACATCATCAGCCGCCTTTCGGAGGCCAGGCTGCGCATCGTCGGGAGCAAGGTTGTCAGGGTCAGCCGCGAGCTGGCCGAAAAGCACTACGCCCATCTCAAGGAAAAGCCCTTCTTCAACGACCTGTTTGACTACTTCAGCGGCAAGATCTACGGTGAGGATTACGAGCGGGTCCTCGTCTTTGTCTACGAGGGCGAGGATGCCATCGGCCGCGTACGCCGGATTGCCGGTGCAACCAATCCCTTTGAAGCGGATCCCACCACCATTCGCGGGGCCTACGGCCGCATCAACCAGAAGGGCGTGATGGAAAACGTGATCCACAGCTCGGACTCCCCCGAGTCCGCCGAAAAGGAAATCAAAAACTGGTTCAAGCCGGACGAGATTGTCGAAGACATCTATCCGACCAAAAAGGTCAAGCTGGACGGCAGCGAAGCCCGGGTCTGGGCCGAGTGAGCTTGATTTGCTGACTGCGGGAGCATTTGCACAACCCCGTCCGGTCCTCAGGGCATGGACGGGTTTTTTGTATCACAACCAAAATCTCCTGTCCCGCCAATAAGGCCGGACATGCCGGCATCCTTGCCCTGTGCAGGCCGGTCAGCGCGGCCAGCTGTCGTAGGCACGCTTGTTGGCGATAGCCTTTTCGTAGGCCGCGATGTATTCGGCTGTGCTCCGGTCCCACGAATAATCCTGCGACATGGCGGTGGTGATCATCCGGGCCATGTGGCCGGGGCGGTCCCACCAGGTCGAATTGGCCCAGCCGATGGTGTAGTAGAGCGAATCCACCGTGGGATGCCAGAATTTGAAGCCTGTCCCGTCTCCGCTGGCCTCGTTGTAGTTTTCAACGGTATCGTCCAGTCCCCCAGTGGCGTGCACAATTGGCAGGGTCCCGTAGCGCAGGGAGTAGAGCTGGTTGAGACCGCAGGGCTCGTAGAGTGAGGGCATGACAAAAAAGTCTGCCCCGGCCTCGATCAGGTGCGAGAGAGCAACATTGTACCCGATGTGCGAACCGGCCCGGCCAGGGTAGCGGCCGGGCATCGAACCGAAGATATCCTGGAGCCAGGGATCACCCGAGCCGAGGATGACAAACTGGATGTTCATCTCGTTGAGGGCCCGCTCGATGGCCGGGGCCAGGAGGTGGTAGCCTTTTTGATCGACGAAGCGGCCAATGGCGGCAAAGAGGGGAACCCGGGGATTGACTTCGAGACCAAAGTGTTTTTGCAGGGCTTCCTTGCATTGGAGTTTGCCGGATAGGTCACTGGCGGAGAAGCGGGCCGGGATCTGCCGGTCATTTTCGGGTGACCAGTCCGAATAATCCACACCGTTCAAGATCCCGTAAAAACTGTTGCCCTTGTTGCTCAGGTACGGTGCGAGACCAAAGCCGCCATGCGGGGTTGTTATTTCACGGGCATAGCCCGGGCTGACCGTGTTGACGAGGTCGGCAAACCAGATCCCGCCCTTGAGCAGGTTGATATGGTCAAAGGTTTCGAAGGCGTCCGCGTGGAAGGTGTTCCAGCCCAGCCCGAGGTAGTCGAAGTGATGCTTGGGGTAGATGCCCTGATAGGCTGCGTTGTGGATGGTCAGCACCGAGGCCGCCTTGCCCAGAATGGGGTTGTCCCAAAACCATGTCTTGAGATAGGCGGCTGCGGCTGCCGATTGCCAGTCATGGACGTGGACGATGTCGGGGGCAAAACCGGTGTCGACTGCCACCTGAAGTCCGGCCCGGGAGAGAAATCCGAAACGGCGCGGGTTGTCCAGATAGTCGTTCATGGCGGCATCGTGATAGAGACCATCACGCCCGAAAAATCCGTTGTGTTCGATAAAATACACGGTCACTCCATCGCCCATGTCCCTTGAGTAGACCATGCACCACTCAAGGGTTTCTCCCATCCAGACGCCCATTGAACCCAGGGCGACTTCGAGGCTGTAGCGGCCGGGGTCAATCGCGTAGTAGCGGGGGATGACGACCCGGACATCGTGTCCGAGTCTGGCCAGCTCGTGCGGGAGGCTTCCCACGACATCAGCCAGGCCGCCTGTCTTCGCAAAGGGGACCATTTCGGAAGAAATCATGAGGATGTTGTAGCGAGTCTGCTGCTGTTTCCGGGATTGTGCTGCCATGGAGTTCGCCTGCCTCTGCCGTTTCAGGAATATGGCCCCATTCTACGCCGCTCTGGGTATACTTGTCAAAGGATTAACGCCGGGCGTTGACGCCGGTCAGGGAGACACGATGGGGCACAAACTTGTCTGGCAGGGCGGTACGGTGCTGGGGCCCCTTCCGCTGGTTCTGGTCACGAGCCGTGGGCCTGATGGCCGTGCCAACCTGATGACGGCCGCCTGGTGCGGGATTGTCTGTACAAAGCCACCCATGCTTTCGGTCTCCATCCGCCCCGAACGCCTGACCGCCGAGTATGTTGACGCAAGCGGAGAATTTGGGCTGAATCTCGTCGCCGCGGATATGGTCCGGCAGGCGGACTGGTGTGGCGTCAAGTCGGGACGGGAGTATGACAAATTTGCCGAGTGCGGGCTGACGGCACTTCCCGCCTCGAAAATATCGGCCCCCTTGGTTGGAGAGAGCCCCCTCTCTCTTGAGTGTACCGTGCGTGAGCGACTGGTTTTGGGATCGCATATCCTGTACATCGCCGCCATCGAGGCTGTCCAGGTGGACGCGGATCTGGTGGATTCCAGCGGAGCCCTTGACATGGGCCGGGCCGGTCTGGCGGCATGGTGTCATGGGCAGTATCACTCGATTGGAGAGGACCTGGGGTATTTCGGCTTTTCAGTTCGCCGCCGGAGCCGGATCAGACGGGAGCGCCGGGTTTGACCGGACTTGCTCTCCGTGGGTAGATTTGCCCCATGAATGAGATCATGAACGTCCTTGAAGAGGTGTTGCAGGGTGCTGGTGACATCCTGTATGAGGGGTACCGTACCAGGCTTGACACATGGACCAACAAGGGACGGGTTGACCTCGTGACCGAATGGGACATGAAAAGTGAGCACTATATTCGCCAGACACTTGGCCGGCGCTGTCCCGGGCATGCGATTCTCGGCGAGGAGGGTGGCGGGTCCCTTGATTCGTCAGGGTACCTCTGGGTTGTTGATCCCCTTGACGGGACAACGAATTATGTTCACAAGCTCTCATATTTTTCGGTCTCCGTTGCCTGTCTCAGGGATGGTGTGACGGTGGCCGGCGGGGTCTATGCACCTGTTTCGGGTGAACTCTTTCTTGCCGAACGGGGGCAGGGTGCCCGCTGCAATGGAGAGCCGGTCAGGGTCTCCTCGGTCAGTGCCCTGCATGAGGCGCTCTTTGTGACCGGTTTTCCCTACGAGCGGGAAGGCCGGATCCCCATGCTCCAACGCATGGTTGGCAACGCCCTCTCGCATGTTCAGGGCATCCGCAGGATGGGTTCGGCGGCCCTTGACCTGTGCCATGTCGCCAGCGGGATTTTTGATATCTATATCGAGTTCGAGATCAAACCCTGGGACATGGCAGCCGGGGTGCTTGTGCTGCAGGAAGCCGGCGGAACGGTCACCCGCTGCGACGGGGGTCCCCTGACCCTCGATGGCAGGCAGATTGTGGCCAGCAATGGTGTGCTGCACGCAGCCGCTCTGGACAATATTCTCAAGGGAGTCGTCTGATGTGGTGTCGCGCCTGTGGAGAAGAGATCCCTGTACACGGACGGGTTCCTTTTCGCGAACGCTGTCCAAAATGTGATGCGCCGTTGCATGCCTGTCTCAACTGCCGTTTCCATGATCCGGGCGCCTATAACCAGTGCCGCGAAAACAGGGCCGAACGCCAGGTTGACAAGCAGCGCGAAAACCGCTGTGAATACTTCGAGCCTGCTGCCAGACCCGGAGAGACGGGCCCCGCAGGAACCGGCGCGAAGGACAGGCAGGCTTTTGAGGCCCTTTTCGGAAAACCGCCAGCAGGGGAGGGCGTCTGATGAGCGAACAGTCTCCGCTACCGGCCGACCGGCGGTCGGCCCTCACAATGCACTGGGTCCAGATCCTTCTGGCGCTTCTCCTGCCGTTTATCTTTGTCACGGGATTCAGCCCGGCCTTCATGCCCGTCAAGGCGGCTGTCCTTGTCTCCGGGGCAGCCGCACTCTGTATTGCCGGCGTTTTCTGGATCAGGTCCAGAAGCGAGACCATCCTTGTGTTGCGGCGTGAGCACCTCTATCTGGGCGGGTTTGTGGCCTGGATGATGGCCTCGATTGCGTGGTCGCCCAATGTGTATGGTGCGCTTGGTGAATGGATGCCCCTTGCCGCGGCAGCCATTGTCTGGTTTTCCTGGGGCGTGTACTACAGTAATGAAGATCGTGACAACCGCAAGCAGTTCGAGATGATCCAGACTGTGGTCCTTGTCGGTCTTCTCGAATCCATCCTGGTCCTGGTGCAGTATTTTGGGCTGGGCTTGCGGTTTTCGGAGGATATCGTTGGCAAGTGGCGCGTTGTCGGTACTTTCGGAAACCCTAATTATGTGGCCGAATTTTTGGTGCCGGTGTTTTTCCTGGCCCTCAATCTCCTTCATCACGAGACGAGAACTGTTCACCGCAGGTTTTATCTTGCGTCGATTTTCTTCCTGATTCTGGCCATTGCCGCGACCTGGTCGCGGACGGGATGGCTTTTGCTGGCCGGAGGGCTGGTGCTCTATGCCTGGATCTTCACCCGCCAGAGTCGCCAGCGGATTTCGGGAATACTCCTGCTTGTTGTAGCCAGGGCGCGCTGGTATCTTGGCTCTCTCTTTGCCCTGCTGGTACTGATTCTGGTTCTCTTTCCCGTTATCCGGATTGACCGGGCCTTGATGCGCCATGCGGCAAATACGGCATCCATCTCGGGCAGGTTTTTTATCTGGGAACATTCCCTGGATGCCATGGTGTCGCACCTTCCCCTTGGTGCCGGGATTGGTGGCTATGCCAGCGCCTGGGGTGATGCCCAGTACCGGCATTTTGCGACCGGTGACAATTCTGGTGTCAATCATGCCTGGGTCAATGACCGGGCTCACAATGACCTGATCCAGTATGCTGTCGAGGGCGGGATCGGGGTTATCCTGATAGTGCTGTTTTTCGGCCGGATCCTGCGCAAGGGGGCTGGCGGGTTCAGGCATAATGATCTTTCCATTGGGGTCTTTGTTGCCCTGCTCGTGCTTCTGGTCTCATCCATGGCCAATTTCCCCTTCAGGGTTCCGCCCAATCTCTGGCTTGCCATGTTTCTGGCAGCGCTGGTCAGTCAGCATCGCCACCTTGAAAATGAGCGCGTCATGTACCGCTTTGACCTCGCGCGCGCTGGTCTCCGGCTTGCGCTTCCCCTGGCGGTTTTTGCCTTTGCCGGAATCATCTGGTCGAGCGGGCATGTTGTCTCGGCTGCCTGCGTCAGGGCTGGGGACGATGCACTTGCGGAAAAGCGGGAGGACGAGGCCAGGGAGCTGTATCACATGGCAGCCAAATTTGATCCCGGCAATGCCCGGGCCCATGTCCGTCATGCCGGTCTGCTTGTACAGCATGGGGATATGGCGTCTGCTGGGTATCATGCCCAAAAGGCCCGCGAGATCCTTCCGTTTCCCGATGCATGGCTGGTCTCGGCCAGGGTTGCGGCCTCTGCCGGTTCAAACGGGATGGCGATTTCCCTGCTTGAGCGACGCAGCACAACCTACCGGAAAATTCCCGGGTATGCTGCAGACACCATTCAGGCCCTTGCCGATGCGGGTATGGCAGACCGGGCCTTCGCTGAGGCAGCCCGTCTCAATGCGATTGTCGGGGGGATTGATCTTGATTCCTCCGAATGGGAGCCGTCCATCCTTCTGGCCAACGGGGCGGCTGCTTCAGCCCGTCTGGCGCTGCAGAGTGTCTGGTATCCCGCCTTTCCTGCCGATGCCGCCCTGGTTGCACATGACGGAGGGGTCTGGACTGTCGATTCGGGCACACTTTACAAGGAAGAAGACAGGAACGGGACATATCAGCGGGTGCATGCCATCCGGCTGCCGGGCACGGGTGTGGTCAGCAGTCTGCTCTCCCACCAGGGAGAGATCTTTGTCGGAAGCATGGACGGGGTGTATGCCGTTTCTACCGTTTCGGGTCAGGTCCGCAGAATTCCGGGGGTCAGGGGGCCGGTTTCGGCAATGTCCCTTTCTGGCAACATGCTCTGGCTGGCCGGAGGCGAGACTCTGACTGGGGTTGACCTCTCAAACGGGCGGATGACGCGGATAACCGGTACCAAAAGCCGCCGTCTCGGGCCTGTCCGGTCCCTTGCGCTTGGCCAGGGACGGATCATGGTCACTGCCTCAAGCAATCTCTTTTTCTTCGACCGGGATGGAAACGGTGCCTGGGAGGCGACCCCCTGGATTCTGCGGGACTGCCTTCCCTGCCATGAGGGTGCTTCCCTGCTGGTCACCGATGACAGGGTCCATCTCTGGA
>JAKPMW010000304.1 GCA_029548715.1 Spirochaetota bacterium
TCCGGGTTTTGGTCAGCTTGTTGCTTCCGCCTCCCGTATTGGTGACCGTACAGACAACCGTACTCTCCTCGGCACCGTCCGGAGTGGTAAACAGGACCCAGGGAAGCACTGCCGCAGCAGCGCGTGCGGGGGGGACAAAAAACTCGATGCTGCCCGAACCTCCGGAAATGAAGGACGACAGGATCTTTGTTTCACGATCGTTTTCCACGGTTACCTTGAAGGCCGCCACAGCACCACTGGAGACCGTGTCGATGTATCTGAAGGTTATGGTCTCCGTCACACCGGCGGGAATATTAGTCGCGGGAATAGCCTGTGTATAATCAATCCAGACCCGCGCCTCCTGGCCGATGGACTTGGGCGTAAACTTGACATAGGCCGAGCCAACGAGAGCACTGGTCCCGCTCCCGGCAACGATATTGGTCCCGATACTGGCCGGAAGCTCGATATAGGCCCTGCGGATGAAGTTCCCCCAGTCTCCTGTATTGCGGATCCTGATAACAACCGTATTGGTCGCAGTTGACGAATCAATCCGTGAAAGCTGCGCTTCGGCGGGAATAACGTAGGTATTGGTAAAGCGTGACTGGACATCAAACTCGGCTGAGACAGGCGGGAACCTGAGATTGACATGCTGGGACTTTCCGGGAACAACACTGGCCAGATTGGTCGTGCTGAACTGGGTGATAAAACCCGCATCGTCCTTATTGTGTCCGTACACCGTAAACCAGAGCCGGTTTGTGGCAAAGGCCTCACCGTCGGCAACATCAATGGTCACCTCATCCACGGGACTGACCCCAACCACATCGCTCAGTGAGCCAATATTGGTTGCTGCATCAAAATACTTGAGCCAGATCCAGTTTGTCCCGCCAATCGTCTGTTTGTGGATGTTTGCAGTTCCCAAAATGGAACTCGAAACGACCATTGCCGAAAAATTGGTAAACACTGAAGGGATGAGGATCTTGGACTGCAGGACCTTGTCGCCCTTCGGACCGTTGTTGAAAATATATATCTTGAAGCGGTTTGTCACATCCGAGGTGACAAATTCGCCCGGCTCGACGTACGCCAGGGGCTTGGGATCGGGCGGCACAAATTTGACCGTCCAGCTCCGGCTGTCCTCGCTCCCGGCTATCCAGCCCTTGCCGTTGTTGTTGTCCGCTTCAAGCGTCACAGCCATCGGGGTCTCGGGATTGTTTATGCCGGGTATCTTGTGCACCAGGGTAAAGGACAGTGTATCGGTACCAGGGGCGAAGTAGGTCCCCAGGGCCGAGTAGTCCACAGTTATGTAGGGCGAGACCCAGTCGCAAACCACAGAACCACCAAGGGAGGACGTGATCCCGCTGATGCTCTCAACCAGGGCCGTATTCATCAGGATGCGCAGTTTCTTGACCCGGTTAAAACTCGTTCCCGTGTTGTTGATCGTATAGGTCATCGCGTTGGTTTTGGTGGCATTGCCAAGGGAGACCGGGAATATGTAGGCCGAGACCTTGGGATTGTCAGCCGCAATGGATACGGTCTGCTTCGGAAATTCCGCATTGGTTCCGGTGTACTGGGCCGTTGCTCCGTTGACAAAGGTCGAAGCATTGACAGTCGAGCGAAACACCATATTGGTATTTGTCATCCCGGCCGGCAAACTGGGCGTCCCGTACATGGTAAAGGTGATCCGGTCGTACCCGTTGAATCCGGGCAAAGCCCCGACTGCGTCCGTTGCATAGTTGAGGGTGAT
>JAKPMW010000137.1 GCA_029548715.1 Spirochaetota bacterium
CCGACATCCAGGATTCTGGTACTCGGGAGGTCCAGTCCCGCCTGCCTGGCGAAACCGGTCAGGATGCGGATTTTTTCGGACTCGAAGCGTCGGCCATACCAGTGGCTGACCGAATAGCGGTTGTCAATGCCCAGGTCAAGATCATGCTGCGCGGCATGATATTTTGCATCCCGCTTGTACTTGATCCGTTGTCCGGTGCGGCTTGACCCCTGCTCAGAGTTTCTTGACATCGGTTTTACGTCTCCTGCGGACGAAGAAGTCTCCGAGCGCGACAATCAGCACCAGCCCGTACCCGGACAGGCTGACTGCATGCAGGGCCGGCCAGGGTCGGTATTCCATCCTGACTGTCGATGTTCCGGCCGGTATCTCAACTCCCCTGAAGAGGATGTTGACCGGATGGATGGTTGCCGGCGTGCCGTTGACAGTGGCAGTCCAGCCCGCATGCCAGGCATCGTTGACAACAAGCAGACCGGGTGCCCTGGTCTGGACAGCGATTTCCAGAGAAGTCTGCCCATATTTGATAAACGTGCAGACTGAATTGGTCTGCAGGGCACTGGCAGTTTCGGGAGATACGGCAGCCAGACTTGGCAACCGCCCCTTTTCGGCAACTGGTGCGAGCAGCATGGCGTGGTTGGTTGTCTGCATGGCTCGTATGGCAGCCTCGGATGAGGCAGTTTCACGTACCGAATGTGCAATCCAGGCATGCGGCAACGATTCAGTAGTATTGTAGATCCGGTAGACCAGTCCTGTGGGCTGCGCCTCGGGCCAGGTTGTCAGATGAAAACTGGCAGCAATACTCCACGGAAGATTGGTTTTTTGCATCTGTTCCAGTGAAAGAACGTAGCGAACGGAGAGATAGGTGCCGGCCAGGGGGGCATACTGGTAGGGATGGTAGCCTGTTGCCTGCATGAAATCAGCGTATTCAAGAGGAAGACGCGGGTTTGGATTGAAATTGATGCAGGGAATACCGTGATACGGAAAGAGATGACGCGAATGGACATCCGTGATCTGGTTGAGCTGGACAAAGACCCGGCCCGCACCATTGGCAGTCTGTTGCTTCAACCAGGAGACAACCGGATCGGGTTTGCCTGCATGGTATCCGATCCCGGCCAGTTGGCCGTTTTTCACGATCACACCCGGGGTGCCTGTGTAGTCCAGTGTGGTTTGACGTGGGGTATAGCTGACAAAGTGCCGGCCGCTCAGCCAGAGATCGAATGCCACCAAAAGAATGACCAGGCTGGCAAAAGCCAGCAGATTACGTGGAGAATCCTTGACACTGGTCAGGCGGCGAATTACCAGCCAGAGGGCAGCAGCAAACAGGGTGGCCAGAGCAAATGCGACCGGAATATACCCTGTCACATTTTCCGCACCGGCGGTGTTTCGGGTACGTTCAACAATAAGGGAGCGCAATTCGGGACCAACGATCAGGGAGAGCAGGGTCAGTCCCCCGAGGATGAATACGGTTAGCCGCAGCCCGCGCCCGAATCGTTCGATTCCCGCCCGGTATTTTTCCCGCAGTGTCTTTTCAAACAGGAGATTGAAGCCCATTGCGCCCAGGACCGAGACGGCAAACATGGTCAGCCAGAGGATCTTGTTGGGGTTGCGGATCGAATCCATAAACGGAAGGTGGTAAAACGGTCCGTAGAGGACAGGAAGATGTCTCCCGAGAGAAAATATCAGGGTGACAATGACAGCGCCCAGCCAGAAGCCGGCTTCACTCCCCCGCTCCCTGCGCAGGATGACAAAGGCCAGGAGGCCGAGGATGGCGACGATCATCCCCACGTTTTCGTTGTTGAGCTTGAGTCCGGATGGAACGGATGGTTTCCCCATTCGTCCCCAGTAGGGCATCTCCGGATCGCCACTCTTCCAGCCAAAGACTCCCGGGATAACCAGGTCGAGAATTTCTTCGGGTGGGAGAGACCAGGAGGTGGCAAAGTCCCACTTTTGATCTGAAGACTGTTGCTGGGCAGTCGTTTTCGTGGCGAGGTTCATCATGTTTGGAAAAAGCTGAAGACTTATCACTACCATTAATCCAATCATGACCACAAAGCCCAGCTTGTGCCAGAGGATCTCTCGCATCCGGCTGCGCAGGAAGGAAAACAAGCGGATTCCGTTTTCACGCTTGTGAAATATCAGGTGCAGCCAATAGGCGGCGGCTAAAAAGATGAAAAACAGGACCGCCTCGTAAAACTGCCCCTGGAGAGACAGTCCCAAAAAGAAGCCGGCGTAGATATAGTGCGTCCAGCGATTTTCGCGGACAGCCTTGCGCAAAAAGAGAAACACCAGGGGGATCCAGATGAAGGTCATGAATTTCGAGGCGTG
>JAKPMW010000312.1 GCA_029548715.1 Spirochaetota bacterium
CAGAAAAACGCGACACCCGCAAGATACCCGGCCCGAAGCGGATAGCCCCCGGGGTGACCTGCCAGCCGGAAGCAAAAGTGCAGAAAAAGCGCGGGAATCAGACACCAGCCAAGCGCCCCGATCCTGTACCAGGACCAGAGCCAGTCCGGGTCATTGGCGGGATCAAGGGCGGTAAGCGCGAGAACACTCGTTGCCCAGAGTGCATTGGCGATGCAGAGTGCAGCATGAATCCGGTTGAGCACGCCACGGGGGTCCCGCCGCAATACCTGCAGCCCCTGAAAAAGGCTGATGCCGATCAGCCCCGCAAGGATCAGTTCAAACAGATTCATTCCATTACCAGCCACCAGATGGTATTCGGATACTGTATCACAGGAGAAAGCCGGACGCCAGCCGGGCTCTGCGCCTTGCGCCAGACAGGAAGTGACCTCACGAGGAATGTTCTTTTTGCGTGCTGAAACCGAAGCCCTTGCACATACCCGGAGGCTGCGCCGCGTTCGCGCATTTGTCCTTGACACACAGCTGCCTCTGCCATACAATCTCCGCAGGACATCCAGAAATACAGATAAAGGACG
Source organism: Spirochaetota bacterium (assembly GCA_029548715.1). Classification (GTDB taxonomy): domain Bacteria; phylum Spirochaetota; class JAGLSM01; order JAGLSM01; family JAKPMW01; genus JAKPMW01. The sequence continues at coordinate 573 of JAKPMW010000312.1, forward strand.
GGCCGTATGCGCATAGTCATTTCGAACTGCCGGCCGGAAGAGGCTGACCGCATCGTCGATACCCTGCTTTCCGAAAAACTCATCTCAAGCTGCAATATTTTGCCCAGCATTACCACAAAGGCACACTGGAAGGGCGAAATCCAGACCGAGCAGGAGACTATCCTGATCATGCGAACCAGAGCCGAACTGGTCTGGCAGCTTGAGAGTCGCATTCTTGAAATCAATTCGTTTGAAATGCCCGAGGTCGCGGCAATTGAGGTTCAGGAATGGAACAAGAAGTATCTCAAATGGATCTACGATTCGACAAAGCCGACAGGCTGACGTGGTTTACCAGGCACTACACTCCGCAAACAGCAGCGCCGGGCGCTGCTGTTTGCATTTCATGACCTGATCTCATCCTGCAATGGACACCTTCCATGGAAAACAAAAGATTTGACCGGCCCTGGGCTATCGGCGTCTCGTATCTGGCCGTCACCATCGGCGCCAATCTCCTTGCCGTCATCGGAAACTCGGTCCTGATGTCCTATGGGCTCTTTCTGTCCCCCTCTGAGCACAGCCAGTTTGTCAGGGCAGTCGAACTCTCCCTGGACTACGAAGCAGTGCTGCAGCTCCTCTCGTTTGGAATCCCGACCCTGCTGGTGATGCTATATATCCGTCCGATTCATCAGGCCCTGCGCAGCGGATCGATCAGTGATCCCCGTGCCAGACGGCATGTCCTGAATGCACCCCTCGTCATCTCCCTCTGCAGTCTTGTGGGCTGGATCATTGCCATCATTGAGATCGTCATCCTGCACGGACTGATCCTGCAATCCGAAGGCAACCTCCTTTCGATCATGGGAAAAAATATCGTCATCGCGTTTTTAACGGGTGTCTTCTGTTTTGTGCTCACCTTTTACTCGCTTGAACTGATGGCCCGTCGCTGGCTTGTGCCCCGTTTCTTTCCCGACAACAAGCTGACCGAAGTCCCGGGCGTCATCCGGCTGTCAATCAGGGCCCGCCTGTTTATCTTCTGGCTGGCCATCATGGTTTTTCCCTCTGCCATCTGGATAACGATTACCCTCTCCCTCCTGCCCCGTGCCGGAGCCGAAGATCTGGTTCCTGTTGCCATCAACCTGGGCCTGATCCTCCTCTTTCTCGGATCGCTGATCACCCATCTTTTGGCCGGAACCTGGCAAAAACCCCTGATCGAGATGAAACAGGCCACGGACAATATCCGGGCGGGTGATTACAGCATCGAGGTCGGAGTCCGCTCGGTGGACGAAGCCGGCCACCTCGGCGAAGGCATCAACGAGATGACCGGCGGCCTGCGCGAAAAGGAATTCATCAAGGACACCCTGGGACGGATTGTCGACCCGGCGGTCCGGGACCATCTTTTGCGGGGCAAGATCACCCTCGGGGGAGAGATCCGGGATGCGGTCATCCTGTTCAGCGATATCCGCAGCTTTACCACCCTGTCCGAATCCATGCACCCCGGCGAGATCGTCATCCTGTTGAATGCCTATTTTTCCCGCATGGCAGCCTGTGTCACACGGGCGGGCGGGGTAGTCAACAAGTACATGGGTGATGGAATGATGGCGCTCTTTGGAGTCCCGCGGCAGATCGAGCACCCGGCTGACAGGGCCCTCGAGTGTGCCAGTCAGATGCAGTACGAACTTGAGGCCCTCAACACCGAGCGGGGAGCACTGGGCCTCCAGCCAATCGAGGCAGGCATCGGCCTGCATGGGGGCAAGGTCCTGGCTGGCAACATCGGTTCGGCCGAGCGGCTTGAGTATACCGTTATCGGGGATGCCGTCAATGCCGCCTCACGGATGGAGGGGCTCACCAAGGAATTCGGTGCACGAATCGTTTTTAGTGAGGAGATCCTGCGCAGACTGGATACACCCGAAAAATTTTCCAGACGCTTTCTTGGCAGGGCGCATGTCAAGGGCCGCAGCGAATCCCTGGCCGTTTTCGAATCGCTTGATGCCGCCTGGCCCCACGCCGTCCGGGCTGCCCGTCTGGCTGCGGCACCCCACATCGAGCGGGCAATCATTGCCAGGGCAGGCGGCGATCTCAGTGAGGCTCGCCGCAGGCTGGAAGAGGCGGAACGCTGTTCCCCCGAAGACCCGGCAGTGCGCTACCTGCGTGCCCGGCTCGAAAAGGACGATGGCAATCAATCAGAGTAAAACCCGTCAGCGGCACTCGGACCGGACGGTATCAATCAGGGGCCTGATATCGTCCCGCCGGACATTGTCGATCCCCCGACGCTTGTGTTCCCTGGCATCCGGTGACTTTGAAAGCGACATAACCATGCGAAACATCAGCCGGTGGAAAAACCTGAGCCTGCCAACATCGATCGCCCCGCCAAAATGCCAAAACCGGATAGCCTCGCGCAGTGCAGCGGGGACATTCCGCTTGACGACCGCTGCATGCTCTTCCACCTTCGCTGCCGGCGTGGTGGAAACCGTGAATGCATAGAGACGTTTTTGTGCAAGCACTCCCGCATGCCGCTCGGCCCACTTGCGCAGGAGCCAGCCCCCTGCGTACACCGAGCCCCCCATGACAACACAATCGTACCCCGAGGGATCAGGCTGTCCCTTCGAACCCGCCTCGATGCACTCGAACCCGAGTTCGGTGGCAACCCAGACTGCATACTGCCTCGTGGTACCATAATGGCTGGCATATACAACAACACCTTTCATGTACGACCCCTCTCACAGCTTGCTCCGGTTCCATCCTACGGGTAACACGTTATCCTGTAAAGAAATAATTGCACTCCGGCACCGGATATACCGATTTTCGGGAACCCCCGCAAAAATCTGCAACAAATTCGCCCTGTTTACCCCAAAACCCTGCAATCTCCCGATCAATTCAGTGTCTCTCTTCATCATCACACCACAGGAGAATTCCGGCATGCGCTCAGCTCTTGCAATCGTCATCCTCGTCCTGCTGACATCCTCAATCCTCTCAGCAGCCAGCACAACCCTCAGCGTCTCTTCATCCCAGGAACCAACCAGCTACCCGCCTGTCTGGATCGAAAAGGGTGCCAGCATCAGGCTTGATGTCAGTGGAACATGGAGCATGTGGACTCCAAGCTGGGCACCTGTTGACTGGCGCGGGCATACGTATTTTCGAGCCACAGCGGGACAGCACCTTGGCCGCCTGATGGCAGCCATCGAGGGAGGCACCCCGTTTGCCGTCACAAGCGGAACTGTCTGGCGCAGTCCTGTCAGTGGATACCTCATCCTCTATCCGCACCGCGAAGGCTACAAGCATCTGGCAACAACGGGAAAACTGACAGTCCGGGTCAGCGGGCATACCCATAAACCCCTTGTTCTCCCAGCCGAGGCGAGGAAGGTACTTGAAAACTATAGAAAGGAATACCTTGGAAGCAGGATCACCTCACTCAACTGGACGGGGGACCTCTCGGGATGCAACGCCGGGACCCTGCCTGCATCCGTTCTGGACAAGGTTTTGCTGCGGATCAATTATTTTCGCAAGATGACCGGCCTGGGGCCGGTCCGGTTTACGGCCGAACGGAACCGGCTCGCCCAGCACGCCGCCCTGATCATGCTGGCAAACAAGCGGCTCTCGCATTATCCGGATACATCCTGGCGCTGCTACAGCGAAGAGGGAAAAAGGGGGGCCGGAGCCTCCAATCTCGGCCTGACCTCGCTTGAGCGGATCATCACCGAATTCATTGAGGACCCGGGCGCAGGCAACGCCGCCTGCGGCCACCGGCGCTGGGTACTGTATTCTGCCGCATCCGAATTCGGCTTCGGGGCAGCGATGGACACATCCCACTACAGTTTCGCTGCCGAAGCCCTCTACGTCACCGGTAGCCGCAATTCGGGTGCAGCCAAACCCGAATACATCGCCTGGCCCCCAAAAGGCTATGTGCCCGACACCCTTGTGTTCCCCCGGGGCTCATTCTCACTCCCCGGAACAGCCCGGTCGGTCAATCTGTCGAAGGCTCGTGTCCGCATGCAGGGATCAGACGGCAGTACGATTCCGGTCAGCCTCAACCCGCTTCACACCGTCGGAGACCCCGGCATCACCTGGGAAATCCTTCCGGCCAACCAGGACCTGGCTGCCTTTCGCCTGAAATGGCGCAACAAGCCGGTGAAAGTCACAGTAGACGGGATCCTCGTTGACGGAGCTGCCAAAAGCTGGGAATACACCTTTATCATGCTGGCCCCGTAACCGGCCGGCCACCGCCTCGCAGCCGGTTAGCGGCAGCGGAAACATGGCAACCCCGGCAAGTGCGCGACCATTCCCCTTCGCGCTGCTCCAGGCGTAGTCCTCGAAGGGGAGACTGCGCCTGTTTTCTGCCGGGACAAGACATTGTGCCTTAGCCCCCCGGATTGGCGCACAACAACGCCGAATTCAGGGGGCTGGACGATCCCCTCCAAACGCAGGCAGATCTACATGAAAGACCGTCCCCTCGGGTTCGTTGTGCTCAAACCCCAGGTGCCCCCCATGTTCCTTGACAATCCCGTAGCTGATCGACAGCCCCAATCCGGTCCCCAGTCCTGTTGGCTTGGTGGTAAAAAAAGGATCGAAAATCCTTTCGCTCGCCTCTGCCGGAAGTCCGCACCCCCGGTCTGCCACGGAAATCCGGACCCAGACACCATCCCGCTCAGACAGGCGCGATCCGGTAATGGTAATCCGCTTGTCGGGAGAATACCCGGGATGCCGTTCGTTAAGCGCATCCCGGGCGTTGGTCAGCAGATTGAGCAGCACCTGCTGGATCTGCGCAGCCGAACAGGAAATCAGTGGCAAATCCGCCTCAAGATCGACATCGGCCTGGATCTCGTCCTTTTCAAGCAGCTTGCGGGAAAGCGAAAGGATCCCCGAGATGACCTCGGCAGGCGAAACCGGAATGCGCCGCACGTCACTCTGCCGGGAAAAGGTCAGGAGATTGCGCACGATCTCCGAAATCCTGAGCCCCTCACTGATGATCTCCGAACTCCATGAGCGCCAGATTTCTTCACTCTCGGGGATCCGGTCATGGAGCAGCTGGGCATAATTGATCATCCCCATCAGGGGGTTATTGATCTCATGTGCAACCCCATTGGCCAGTGTCCCGACGGACGACAGTTTTTGCTCCTGCCGCAACTGGGACTCAAGCCGGACCCGCTCCTCTTCGGACCGCTTGAGGGGCGTCATGTCCATGATTGTCCCCATGGCCCTGACCGGTCGCCCGACCGAGTCCTGCTCGACCACCCGGCCCCTCGACAGGATCTGCAGCCAGTGCCCGTCCCGGTGGCGCATCCTCGTTTCACAGCGATAGACCCGCTCGGGGTGTGCAAGAAATCCGATGATAGCCTCGTTCACCCGCTCGCGATCATCCGGATGAACCAGGCGCCGCCAGTCGATCTGGCCATCCTTGAGGGGCATATCCCCGGGAGTATACCCGAAGATCTGGCAGTAGCGGGGACTCACATAGAGAGTATTTTCACCCACATTCCAGTCCCAGAGCCCATCCTCCATGGACTCCACTGCATTCCGGAAGCGGTGATTCATGGCATCGAGCTCCCGCTCGATCCTGCGCCGCTCACTGATATCATTGATGATCGCCAAGACTGACTCCCTGCCGTCATACGTCACAGCAATAGTTGAGACCTCGGCCTCAAAGGGTGTCCCGTCAAGCCTCCTGAAAACAAACGACGCCTTCGTCAACAGACCGGACTCGCTGGCAAAGGGCGAATACCTGCCCGTCTCATCGCCCGGGAGACACCCGGTGATTTTTTCGCCTGTCATCACCGCAGCCCGGCCAGCCCCGAAAATGCGGACAGCGGCCGGATTGACATAGGCAAAACGGCCTTCATGCACAACGACTATCGCTTCGGGAGAAAGTTCTACCAGAACGCGATAGCGCTCTTCACTCTCAAGCACTTCCTGTTCGCGCCTGTTGACCGAATGGCGCATCTCGTTAAAGATCCTTGCCATTCCGGAAAATTCTTCAAGCCGGGGAACAATGTCTCCCTGGGTAAAATCGCCCTGGGCGATATGGGCGGCATGCGCAGTAAACGAATCAATCGAGCGCAGGAGCTCCCGCGAAATACGCCGAAACGCAATCCAGATCGCAACGAGGAGGATGAGCATCAGGGGAATGAAGACCCAGACCACAATCCTGAGGGGAGCGTATACCGTCTCCTCGCTGCGCGAGAAAATGAGAAACCAGCCAGTCCGCGGCAAGCGCATCGCCGAAACCAGCATATTGGTTCCGTTTTCTTCTTCCTTGTAAAAGAGGACTTCCTGGGAGGGCTGCTGCTCGATCTCAAACAGGAGCCTCGTCGCGCTGGCCCGCTGCATGACCCGGACGGAATCATGATGCACAATGTATGAGCCCACCCGGTCTGCAATACTGATGCAGCCTTCAGGAAAGCGGCCTGCTCCACCAACATGACGCGAAAGCTCATCAAGCCGGACCACTCCGACGACGACCCCCTGGGAAAACGGAACAGCAATCTTCATTGCAGGGCGGCCCGTAGCCGGCGAGATGAAGACAGGGGACCACCAGGCAGCATTGAAACGATACGGCTGGACAAAATGATCGGCCCGGGAATAATCACTTCCCAGAAGATTCGCATCCGGAGGGACCACCATCTGCACCCTGCCCAAGGTATCAAGAATATGAATGTTTTCGAAATATGGCCAGACCCGGATCCGGGTTTCAAGCCGCTCATGCCAGAATCCGGGATCGATCCCGAGAGCGAGCGAAAGCTGCTTGAGAAGATCGTGCGGTTCCTGCATGACCCGGTCAACCATGGTCGAAAGCGCCCTCGTAAGCACCCGGCCCTCCGACTCAAGATGTTTGACAAGGGCCAGTTGCAAAAGCGCGCCGCCGGCGACAAAAATCGCCGTTGTCGTGCACAGCGCTGCAAGGAGCACAACCAGATAGCGTTTGTGCAATGCAATCGTGTGTTTCATGGATGCACCCTGACAAAACGGCCAGAACGCAGGGTAACACGAAACACCTCCCGAACCGGCATCCCCCACTCGTCAAGCAGGATGTCCGACTGAATCCCCTTGAAGCCGGCGGCGACCGTTTCTGCCGCCTGCCGGATACGGGAGCGTGTCTTCTCCGGGGACTTCTCCACTGCCATCAGGGCCAGGCGCATCGCGTCGGCAGCCTGGGTCTCGGAAAAACCGGGAGAACGACCGTAGAGTTTTTTGTACCGTTCGGCAAACCGGATCCAGTCCGTGCGCGGATTGTTGTCATCCCAGCAGGAGACGGCACGAATCCGTTCTGCCCCCATCCCCCCGTGTTCGGCCAGCTCACGTGTCAGGGCCCACGAAGGTGAGTACAACGCCAGCGTACTCCCCGCCTTGAAGAGTGCCTGGCAGACGAGAGCCGTGTCCATTCCTGACGCCACGATCAGCAAGGCTGTCGGACGCAGGGAAAGCACCTTTTCAGCATATTGTCCATGCTGTCCCTTGACGTTTGCACTGGAAAACATAATCTGCGAAACAAGCACCCCGTCACCGGCAGCGGAAGCAAAACCGTCCAGCACCTGGCTGGCATAGGTGACATTGGCACTGTCCAGCAGGGCCACAACCCTTGCGTGCCCATCCTCGCGGCACCACTGCCCGGCAGCCCGGCCCATTGTCCATGCCCCGGCCATGATCGGAAAAAACCAGTCCGAAGGCCCCTGGCGCTGAATCCCCGCCACGGTTGGCGAAAGGAGCAGGATCCCCGCCCGTCTGGCCGCAGGGACGGCACCCTCAGCCGCCGCGGTTGTCATGGGCCCGATCAGCAAATGACACCCCTTGTCCACAAGCCTGCGCACGGCACCTGCGCCACCATCCGCGGTATTGCTGTCATCGGCAACAAGAAGCTGAAACCTGATCCCCGGCGCAAGCCGCCCTGACTCCTCTGCCAGAATGAATTCGACAGCGGTGCGCCCGGAGAGCCCCAGCTCCGAAAGCCGTCCACTCATTCCACCGATATATCCGATATTGACCGTTTCCCCGCTGCAGCCCGCAATCCAGGCTGACACGAGACCCGGCAGCAACCACAGGCATCTTGCAACAGAACCCATGCGCGCCTCCCGAACTCCCGGTTTCTGTAACTGCGCCCACAGATATCTGTACGACAGGCAACAATCATGATATACCGTTATTCTTCAACAATCCACCGAAAAACGACAAACGGGCAGGATAGAGGCTGTGATTCTCCGCCATGCTGCTATACTTGAGGGAGACGTTCGCAAAAGGGGGGACTCGCATCCCCACCCTGACAGGAGGCTGTTCGCCATGAAATTTCTTTTTTCCATTCTCGCAATCCTTGTGACCACGACCGCGATCCTGACGGCAAATACGGCCAGCCTCGACTCAGCCCTCTCTTCCGGACCCGGCCGGTATCGTCTCGTTGATGAGTCTGTCCGCCTTGAGTCATTGCCTTCATCGGTTGAGGAATTCACCACCATGCGCAATACCCTGGCTACCAACCCCAAGGGCGGATACGCCATGTTTGTCGCTGCCATGCTGACCTATGTCAAAAACAAGGATCTGGGGACAAAGTTTTTTACCCTGATCATGGATATGGATGCGCTCTCCCGCAACCCGGGCAATCCTCTCAATGTCCAGGGATACGTCCCCAACGCAAACGCGCTGTATCTTGTGCGTCAGCTTGACTCACGACTCTACCTCCCGGCCATCTACCTTCTGGGAACCAGTGTCGACAACGGATACAGCTACAGCCTCCCGGCGGGTATCGAATTCCGCCAGGCTACCGTGCGAAATGCAGAAACGGTAACCCTCTACGCTTTGACAACCGGTGGAAACTCGGCACGCCCCATCACACTGCGAAAAAACGACAAGGGAATCTGGAAGGCAGCCGAATTTTCCAGTGTTTTCGTCGGCGCATCCCGGGTACCACAAACCCGGCGGACCGACAACCTCTAACAGTCCGCTGCGACTATATCCCCGCAGGAGGTGTACGATGACCGAACCCATCTCCCGTTTTGTCCGTCTGGCTGCCTCTCTCAGCCTCTGGCTCCTTCTGGCGGCCTGCACATGGTCCCCAAAAGTCGTGCACCCTGGCCTGGGCAACGCGGGTATCGCGCTGAGGCCGGCTGAACGCACAGAAATCGGCGTTTCAACCTGGGCTGGGGTCGTCCCTGCATTCGTCCGGACCGAGCTGCGGGTCTTCGAGTTTCTCACGCTCTCGGGCGGATATGGCCTGACGGGACCGGATGCCGCCGGTTTTCTGGGATCACTCAATCTTGTGCTCATCAACTCGTCGAACGCATACCTGGTTGTATCGCCCAATCTGGTTTCGCACGACAACAGCGAACGCGGCTTTTCGGCGCTGACCTGGGGTGGCAGTGCCAGCGCCGGACTCAAACTGGATCAGAAGGGAAACGTGCGAATCTTCGGGACTTTTTTCGCCGGCGAATACAGGGGGACCTACGCATCGGCCGATGATCGCGGTCTTGTCCTTATTCCCGGCCTTGGCCTTGATGCTGACCTCGGCGTTGTGCGAACCTTTCTGGAAGGCAATCTTCCACTCAGCAAAAGCATCGGCACAACCACCATCATGCCGAACCTGAGTGCTGGCCTCATGTTCGGGTTTTGACAGGACTGGCATTGAATATCCGTGATTTTTTCGGCTGTAATCCGTGATGCTCTGCCTGAAAAACCCGGGATTCTGGTGTACACTCCCTCCATCAATCCATGGAGGAGAATATGAACATTCTCTATCGTATCCTCTGCACAGCCTGCATCATCGCTGCCATTGCCACACCTGCCCTGGCCGAGACGGATGGAGGCGCCACATTTTCCGGTATCTATACATCGGACTGGGGCCGCATCATGCTCGTTCAGGACGGAGACAAGGTGCTCGGTGTCTACGCGGGGCAATATCAGGGATCAATCGAAGGAAAAATTCAGGACGGGAAGCTGCATTACCGCTGGCAACAGCTAAATGGAGAACGCGGCCGGGGCTGGTTTGCCCTGTCTGATGGCGGCCTGACCGGAAAATGGGGAAGCAGGAACTCCGAGGATGATGGTGGCGACTGGAACGCAACCCTCGAATCCCGTCCGGATGGCGGCAAGGGGCCGTTTTTTGGCAGATGGCAGACGGCCTGGGGCAGAGTCGCCCTGCTCCACCTCGGCTCCCATGTCATGGGCCTGTATAATGGCCAGTTCAAGGGGGTCATCATCGGGAGTGTTGAAGGAAAAACCCTCAAGTTTGAATGGATCCAGACGGGTGAAAAGGGCCGCGGGTACTTTACCCTCAATGAGGGAGACAACGCCTTTAGCGGAAAATGGGGATCGGGCGATTCGGACTCGGATGGGGGCGACTGGAACGGAACAAAATCCGGCGACTGAATCCATGGCTCCAGCCAGAAACCGGTACGCTCATCAGGTACCGGTTTTTTATTGATCGTCCACTGCCCTGCTTTAGCCAAAAACCGATTCGACATCCGTGGAACGCCGAATTCGCAGCTCGATGCCTTTATCGGAGTTGAACCGTTTGGCATTCACAATGGGCGCAACGCGACTCACCCTCTGGCAGGAAATACAAAAACCCCGGCACGCTCATCCGACGCACCGGGGTTTGCACAACGGGACAACCGCACTTATTTGATGAACCCGCTGACCAAGAAGGCTGCCGCGAAGGAGACGATAGCGTAGAGTTCGGGGAACACCGCCAGGATCATGGTTTTTCCGAACACATCATGTCCGCTGGCGATACCGGCGATACCATCCGCACAAACCTGACCCTGCTTGATGGCCGAGATGAGACAGGCCAGCCCCATGAAGATGCCGGCACCAAGAATGGCCGCGCCCTGGAGGATTGTGACAGCACCCCAGCCGCCGGCCTGGGCCCCGATCACACCGCTCAAGATGAAGAAGCCGCCGAATCCATAGAGACCCTGGGTTCCGGGAAGAGCCGCCAAAAGCATGTATGAACCAAACGCGTCATCCCGCTTCTTGAGGGCTCCGACCGTGGCACTGCCGCCGATGGAACACCCGATGGCGCTGCCTGAGCCCGAAAGACCTATCATCAGGCCAAAGCCGATATAGGCCAGCACAAGAGCCAGGGTGTTCGGCTCGGCCTTGGCCTCAGTCTTGACCGCAGCTGCCGTTGCCGCCACATTGGCGGCTGCCTTGTTGGTCTCATCTGCCGGAGCAGCCTGGAGCACCATGGCAAGGGTGACGCACAAGAGGGCACCGAGGACCAAAGCCTGTATTGTTTTTTTCATTGAAACACTCCTTTCAAGATCTTCCTGTTTTCGTTATGCCCAGCAACGGGCTTCATTTTTTTGCGGCAAGCGGTTTGTATTCCTTACCGCCCCCGGAGAATCCAGCACTCTTGTAAAACTCGACAAAGGTCAGACGCATCGGGTGAACAAAGGAACCAAGCATTCCCAGCAGCATGTTACCGGTATGTCCGACAACAAGGGCAACAGCGTACAGTACAACGCCAACAACCGGAATCCCGAGAAGCTGACCGGACAACTGGTTAATCACGGCCCCAAGGATTCCGCTTGAAATCCCCAGTGCGAACAGGCGCACATAGGAAAGCAGATCTCCAAAGACCCCGGTGATGTTGTACAGCTCGTAGACGCCCTTTCCGATGCGCACAAAGATATTGACCTTGAGGTCATTGAAAAAGAGGATCAGGGCCACACCAAAGAGGGCCGTATATCCGGCAATGCTGCTGACCTTTGGCCCAGCTTCAGGCCCGAATGCGTCGCCCCCGGCCAGTCCGACAATGCTCAGGAGCAGGACGATCCAGCCCATGGTGGAGATGGCAGACTTGAACCCGTACTGCCGCACCCGATTGACAACCTGGACACACATGCCAAAGAGGATCTGCAGGAGCCCCAGGCCAAGGGCCAGGTTAAACAGCATCCCCTGGTCACTGATCAGGACGTACTCCCTGAGTTGCGGCAGTTCAACAAGGCTGACGCCAAACAGGGTCCCCGTCAGGACACCCACCAGCATGGTCGAGAAACCAAACAACATCCCCAAGGTTGTAAAGGGCTTCATATCCGGCTTGACCTTGAAGCGGGCCACAAATGAGGCGAGCATGATGACCAGTCCGTAGCCCGCATCACCCAGACAGAAACCGAAAAAGAGGGTAAAAAACGGGGCAAAGAGGCCGGTCAGGTCCAGCTCGGCGTAACTCGGAAGAGAGAAAAGCCGGGTGATCGGCTCGAAAAGCCGGGCAAAACGGCTGTTTTTCAGATGGATGGGTACATCGTCACCGGGCTGGGGATCCTCGGCGATCGTTACCACCCCGCGCTCATCACAAGCGGTCTGGACGGCTGCCTCCGCCGGTCGGGGAACCCAGCCCTGGAGAATCCGGACACGTTCCTCAACCCCGCTCTCGGCCGAAAGCGCCGCCCGGGCATAATCGGTCTCGGCAACCACCTTGCCCAGTTCGGCACGCAGCACATCTGCCGCTGTTCCGCTGGCAAGGGCATCAAGCCGCGCATAGAGACCGGCCTGTTTACGGCTGACATCTTCCTGTCCGGCAAGGGCTTCAGACAGACCGCGGGCCGGCAGACGAACCTCCTCCAGCCCGTCGATCTCCGGCAGATCTTCGCCCGCCCGGAGGAATGCGGCCAGGTACAGCCTCGATCCGGCTTCAGCCACAATTGCCAGCGGAGCGGTCCCAAGCAGGGTCCGGTCAAACTTCTTTTCGGGAACAGCAAAGGTCCGCACCCCGATGCCGGACTCCGCCAGACGGCTGATGGTCTCCACGGGAACCTCACCCCACGGTAAAAGGAGG
>JAKPMW010000315.1 GCA_029548715.1 Spirochaetota bacterium
AAACATCATGCCCCGCAGCGAAGGCCGGATCGACATCACGGATTGAGCAGCCCCGGAAGATACGCAAACATTCCCCCCCGGGCCTTGCCCTCGAAGAGGGGGAACTTGCGCCCCTTTGAGGCCTGTTTGCCACCGGAACAAGACAGCGTATCCTGGCCCACAACAATAAAAAAACCGGACGGCAGGATCATCCCCGCCGTCCGGTTTTTTTGCTGCACGCTGACGATCAGCGTCAATCAGTGAGCATCATCCCCTTCACAATCACCACAATCATCCATCGCGGGACCACGGGGCGCCTGACCGCGCTGCATCCCCGGCCGGGTTCCCTCATGCTTGCCACCCCGCGCACCCGGCTTGTGCATCATCATCCCCGGGCAGCCCTTTTTCCCCGGCTTGCCATGCTTCATCGCAGGATGGCGGCGCTGGTACTTGACCCACTCGGGATTGGCATCCTTGAAGGCCTTTTCGTTGTTCATCTTCTTGATCATGAACTCGGCCCGGGCCTTGTCGATCTTTCCGTGCTTGACCATCAGGTTGAGCATCTCGACGCGAAACTCGTGCATCTTGTGCCGCTTGGCCTTCATCTCGGGGGTTTCGCTCTGGGGGCGTTCAATCTTTTTTGCGTCCCCCGGCTCGCCTCTGCGGGCAGGCTGGGCTGCCAGCATTCCGGTGCCAAGAATCATGGCCATCAGGGCTGTTCCCACTGTGCGTGTCATTTTCATATCGGTACTGCTCCTTTCGCAAACATTGATGATATGAGTATCGCCCCGATCTGTGGAGTTTTTGTGAATTCAAACGGATTTTTTTGGTCCCCAGTCTGCCTATCTTTGTGAACAGCCTCCAGCCCGCCTGGAGACGAACTGGAGGAAGCATGACACGTCGTCCGCAGGTGCTCGTTATTGGTGACAGCGCCGATTACCCCGACCGCAATGACACGGCCCGCACCCTGGGCCGCTTTATCGCCGAACAGGGCTGGGTCCTGATCTCGGGCGGCCGGGGCGGTGTGATGGCTGCAGCCTCCCGCGGGGCACAGGAAGGCTGCGGTATCTCGGTGGCCATCCTCCCCTCGGACCGGATGGAGGAAGCAAACCCCTGGGCGGATATCGTCATTCCCACCGGGATCGGGTTTGCCCGAAACTACACCAACACCCTGGCCGCGGATGCTGTCGTCTCCATCGGCGGAGGAACCGGCACCCTCTGCGAGATTGCCTACGCCTGGCAGGCCAACAAACCCATCATCGCCTGCAGCTTTACCGGTGGCTGGTCCGCCGAACTGGCCGGGCGGACCCTGGATTACCGGCGAACGGATGCCATCATGGATGCACACTCCAGCGAAGAAGCCATGCAATACCTGCGGACCCTGCTCCAGCCACGCCAGCCACAGTAACACTCCCGGAGTCGCATCACAGATTTGTGATGCGACTCCGGGAGTGTCCGCAATGCGCATTCTGTTGCGAAAAGCACCGCCTTCCAGTACAATGGGCATTCGGTAGCACGTCAACTCAAGGAGCGCCCATGCTGACAACCATCTATGCCCACGACATCATGATGCTGATCAATTCGACCCATCCCAACCCGCACTACATCCTTGGCATGCACTTTGTCGATGTTCCCATGGACGACAAGACCCGCCCGGTGGCTACAGTCCGCGCCTTTTTGCCGGATGCCAAGCATGCCTGGGTGGTGGATGCTGCCGACCAGAAAAAACGCTGGCCAATGGAACGTGTCCATGACGGCGGCGTATTTGAGGCCCTGATCTGGGAAAAAAAGGAGCGCTTCCACTACCTGCTGGCGGTCGAAAGCCATTTCGGGCATAGCTGGACGATGGAGGACCCCTATGAAGAATGGGTCGAACACGTCACCCAGTTCGATCGGCACCTCTTCAGCACGGCCACCCACTACCGCCTCTACGAAAAAATGGGCGCCCACGTCATCGAACAGGATGGAAGGAAGGGCGTCTACTTTTCGGTCTGGGCCCCCAACGCGGCCCGCGTCAGCCTGATCGGTGACTTCAATAACTGGGACGGCCGCAAGGACTCGATGGAACTCCTGCACGATGCCGGAGTCTGGG
>JAKPMW010000319.1 GCA_029548715.1 Spirochaetota bacterium
GGCGGGATTGATCGTCTCGACGCGGAATCCGGCCCAGCTCGTACAAACTGCTGCGGGCCTGATCCGGTCAGGCAATCCGTAGCGCACGATTCACGCTTCTCCACGGCCGTGACTCCGGGAGTGATATGAAAAAATAGTGAAAACATCATGCGTCTCTCTGGTAGCTGCGCACTGCGTCCCGCATTCCTTGCGGGGCTTGTGCATCCATGATAGACTTGAACCCTGTCAGGGCTTGAGACCTCGCCCCGGATCTGGCACGGAGGTAATCTATGTTGCAAAAATTTTTGCGGTTGATCAGGCGTCTTGCGGACCTGCCGCTTGTCAGGCGGCTGGCTGCTGTTCCCAAAGAAATCCTGGTCGGTGCCGCGGTCGGTCTGGTTTCGCTCGTCATCATCCTGACGGACGCCTTTTTGCCGGTCGAGTCCATGCTCTACGACCTGCGCTTTGAACTCAAACCCCGCGTGGCGCGCTCGCCACTGGTCAGCGTGATGGAGATTGACGACGATTCCCTCAAGTACATCGGGCGCTGGCCCTGGCGCCGCAATGTCTATGCCGAGGCTCTCGACGCGATGCGGGCCCTCGGTGCCCGGCAGGTGATATTCGATGTCGAATTTACCGAGCCCTCGGCCCGGGTGATCAGCCAGCAGGATATGGTCGAATTCCCCCGCTATGTGCGTGGCGAGCTGGATGGCCTCAGGCGGGAGATCACCGCTTTTCGCGGGACACTCCAGGCCGGCCAGGCCCGCAATGCCGCGGGAGTGCTGGCCGATTTTGAACGCAGCATTGCCACGCGGCGCGACAGCATCGTCGGCCGGCTTTCGCAGGTAGGTCAAAATGACGATCTGGCCTTTGCCCAGGCCATTGCCCGCCATGGACGGGTGGTTATTCCCGTCCGCTGCTATGACGAATCCAACCGGCAGACTCCCGAACACGAGCAGGTCCTGACCACTTACGGGATGCGTCTTGCAACCCCGACCAACGGCATGCGTGGGATCCTGCGCGCCCGCTGGCTGGACATCCCGGCTCCACCACTCCACAAGGGTGCGCGCCGCCTGGCCTTTACCAATGTGGATACGGACGAGGACGGGGTGCGCCGCCGGATTGCGCTCTTTCGTGAATGGCGCGGGCTGCTCTTTCCCCAGCTTGCCTTTGCCGCGCTCCTGGCCTCACCCGGGACCGGCAGCGAGGGGGTAGCCGCTACCAACATTGAGTACATTCCCGGTTCGCACGCCCTCCTCAAAAACATTATCCTGCCTGGCGAGAGCAAACCCCGCGAGATCCGGATTCCCCTCGACAGCCGGGGGCAGATGCTGATCAACTGGGCCGGGACCTGGCAGGAGAGTTTTTCGCGCTTTTCTTTTTCCGATCTTTTTGCCTACATGGAGGCGGGCAAGGCCCTGCGCAGCCTCCTGGCCGAGGTTGACCGCGAGTACTTTGAGGACCAGGGCGGGCTGGCCCCCGTCGTCAGGCAGCTTGACAGGCTCTTTGCCACAAGCCGCTCGGGCAAGGCCCTGAGCGCTGACGAGCTTCAGGAAATTGGAGCCCTCGAGGAGCGGGTCTACGCTGTCGGGACAAACGAGCTGGCGGTGATGCAGCAGAGCCTGACAAATATGCAGGCCCAGAATCCGGCAGCGCCCGAGACGCGGACCCTGGCGGCGACCGTCAGCAATGTGCGGCATGGTCTTGCCGCCTACGGGCGGCTGCAGCACAAGGTGGCGGCCCATGTCAGGGACGCCTACGTCATCATCGGTCAGACCGCTTCTTCCACGACGGACCTCGGGACGACACCCCTCGGGATCAACCAGCCCCAGGTCTTCCTGCATGCCAATACGCTCAATACCATCCTCCAGCGCAGTTTCATCAGCACCATGCCCAACGCTGTGGAGATTGCGGTGGTACTCCTGCTCCCGATCTTCTTCGGATATGTTTCACGTCGCCTGCGTCCCTCGCGCATCATTCTGGCGGGCACGGCCTTTTTGGCGGCCTTCGCCTTTGTCAACCAGCTCCTCTTTGGGGCAGGGGTCTGGATGCAGATGGCACCCCAGTCCTTTGCCCTTCTGGCGACCTTTCTCATCATTACCGGGATCCATTATGTCCAGGGCGACAAGGAGAAAAAGTATATCAAAAATGCGTTTGGACATTACCTCTCGCCCGACGTGATTGAGGTCCTTGTCAAGGACCCGGCGGCCCTCAAGCTGGGTGGCGAGCGCAAGGTCCTGACGGCCTACTTCTCGGATGTCCAGGGCTTTTCGACCATCTCTGAAAACCTCTCGCCTGAAGCCCTCGTTGACCTGCTGAATGCCTATCTGACCGACATGACGGACATCATTTTCCATCAAAAGGGGACAGTCGACAAATTCGAGGGTGACGCCATCATCGCCTTTTTTGGTGCTCCCGTGCCATTTGAGGATCACGCGAAAAGGGCCTGCCTGGCCTCGCTGGAGATGCAGGCCCGGGTGGCGGAAATGCGGCCGCTCTGGAAACAGAAGTACGGGCACGAGCTCTTCGTGCGCATGGGACTCAATACCGGACCGATGGTCGTGGGGAACATGGGCAGTCGCAACAGGTTCGACTACACCATGATGGGGGATTCGGTGAACCTTGCAGCCCGGCTTGAAGGCGTCAACAAGTATTACGGGACGTTTACCATGGCCTCCGAATTTACTGTCCGGGATATCGGGGACGAGATTGTCACCCGCGAACTGGATGTCCTGCGGGTGGTCGGCAAGAGCGAGCCGGTGACGGTCTACGAGCTGGTGGCCCGCAAGGGAGAGCTCTCAGCGGAGAAGGCAGAAGTCCTTGAGCGGTTTGCCGAAGGGCTTGTGGCCTATCGCAAAAAAAACTGGGCGGCAGCCCAAAAGCATTTCAAGGCAGCCATGAATCTTGATCCGGCGGACGGTCCGTCCCGGGTCTATCATGAGCGCTGTGCCGAGTTCCGCAAAAAGGCTCCGCCGGCCGGCTGGGACGGGGTCTACACCCTCAAGGGAAAATGAGGGGGCGTACGGGGGAGCGTGTGTCCGGGCGTGCTGTGTGCGCCGGGCGTGCAGATGGTATCGTATTGCGTTTTTGTCATGTGACTCCCGGAGTCGCATCAGGATAGTGCAATATCGTACGCGGTACTCCCGGAGTACCGGGCCGCAAAAAGCCGGCGCATTGCGCGCCGGCCTGGCTTGCAGTGTCGTCTTGAGCCTGGGCGCTATCTGTACCAGTAGTGCACCGCAAGCGAGACAGCGGACTGCACGTTCCACGAGACTGCCGCACCCGTGATGCCGAATTCGGCAGGCGTGCTTGCTTCCCCCGTATCGCTGGCGAAGAGGGGTCCGGTTGTGCTCTCCGGTGTCCATTCACTTCCGAAATCATGCACACCCGGCTTGACGGAGCGGAGGGTCATCCCGGGATCAAGCTTGACGATGAACATATCGTTGGCCCCCACAGATTGCGCCTGGGCCGTAAGGTAGAGGCTGCCGTCGGGAGCGGGGAAGAGCCTGGGGCGTTGTTCAAGTCCGCCGGACAGTCCCCAGAGACGGGCCGGGGCAGCAAGGTCGAGTTCGGGGGTAAGAGTTGCAATCGAGGCATCAGACCGCTCAAAGGCCAGGAGCGTGCCATCCGCTGTGCAGTCGCTGACGGGCGCAGCGCTTGCGAGCCTGCTTGCGGAGGGAACCGTTGTGAATCCTCCGAAGATGCCCGCTGTGCCGCTGACCCCCGCAAAAATCCAGCCTGTGCTGCTGGAGCGGACTACCCGTACCCGGCCCGTGCCGCCTGCCGTGTACAGCCCTGCGGATGCAACGCTGTCAACCTGGATCAGGGCCGGGCTGGTGCCGGACATTCCTCCGATAACCGTTTGACCCGATTTTTCGGCCAGTGCCAGGCCCTGCCAGGCGGAAATCTGACCTCCCAGCGAGACTCCGTCAAAGAAATCCGGCTGGTTTTCGGACCAGCGGACCAGCACGGCCTTGGAGAGGAGCCCGGCCGGACGCAGGGTGCCCGCGATCAGGAGTTCGCCGGCGCTGTTTGTCGTGGCCGCAGTGAACTCGAGCGGTCCGGAGGCGGAGGTGGCCTGGTATATTCCGGTCACGCTCCCGTCCGCAGTAAAGCGAAGGATGAAGCCCGAACTTGATGCCAGGCTTGTCCGTGTTCCAACGAGGGCGAAGCCTCCGCCAAGGGCCAGCAGGCTGGCTGGCTGTTCCATATCGGCTGTGCCGATGGTCTTTTGCCAGATGATCCCCCCAAAGGGATCAAGGGCCGCGAGGAAGATATCATCGCTGCCACCGGCCGAGGTCCTTCCCGCGATGATCGTCCGCTCGGGGAGGGGGACAAGTCCGATGATGTCCTCTCGGGCCGGGCCGCCGATGGTGAGCACCCATGTCCGGGAGGATGGGCCGCTTTCGTAGGCGGACTGTTCGTCAAGTGCGCGTGACTTCCAGCGGAAGATGTTGAGCCGGCGCATGACATTGTCGGGTGCAAAGGCCCGGCTTGTCATGTAGAGCGAGCGTTCCCGGACGGAGTATACGGGGGAACAGTCATCAAGCGGGCTGGAAAAGCCGGCCAGGATCCGTTCATGTCCCGCGAGATCGGAGAGGATGATCTCGTGTCCCCTGTTGGGAATCTTGCGTGCCATCAGAATGCTGTCCCGGTCCATCCCCAGCGTGGAAGCTCGCAGATGGGATCCTCCGGGAGCGACCGGACTTGGTGACGGGGTGAGGGTGTCGATCCGGGTCGCCGACAGCGGGCCGGTGCTGCCCTGTTCGAGGCTATCGCGGGCAAGGGATGCGGCCCGGAGATTGGTGCCGTCCGGAGAGTATATCAGAAGAACTGTTCGTCCGTCGGTCGCGATTCCGGGGAAATTGGCGTTTGTCCCGACGAGGCAGAGCGGGATTCCCGTCAAGGGGATTGAATCCGGGTCGGCAAGGGCGTGGGCTCCTTCTCCGACCTGGATCAGGACGAGATTCGTGGGCGTCTGGACCACCAGCCAGTCACGGCCTCCGTCGCTGAAAGCGGTAAAATTGCTCAGGCCCAGTGTCCCGGGCACAAGGGCGGGTGGTGCGTAGGCAGTGTCCTCGACCTGCCGGCTGACCCTGATCCCCTGGATTCCGTTGTGCATCCCCGAAAAGTAGAGCAGATTGGTAGTGCCGTGCGTCACCAGGCCGATGCAGTGGTTGTCAGACAGCGGATTGGAGAGCATTCCTCCGCCGACCACAAAGAGTCCGCTGGCAGGCAGGACTTCAGGATCGTCCGTCAGTGAACAGGCTCCCAGGAGAAGGAGTCCGGCCAAAAGAAGCGGCAGCAGTTTCATGTGAGTACCTCCGTCGGTTGCTCTCTGGAGCAACCATCATCAATAATTCTATCGCAAAACTCGCGGGATGTCAGGTATTACCTTGGGCGGCATGCTTCCGCGCGTGTTTTCTCCGAATTCGGGCCGGCTGGAGAATGTTCAGCGAAAGGATGAAGACCGGCCCTTCGTGCAGTATACTCTTAAGTGTATGAGGAGGTGTCACATGAGGTGGTATGTTGCAGTACTCTGTCTTTCCGTGTTTTGTGCGGCCTGCAGTTTCGAGTTTCCTTTCGACCAGTCGATTGATCTGCAGACCGGGCGTGCCGATCTGGCGATGGCCCGTGCTGTCACAAACGTCAACGGGGAGGATGTGCAGAAAGCGGTAGACGGATTGTCCAAATTCGGAGAGGTTGAGTCTCTCGTCCTTGATGGGGCCTGGATCCAGACCGGTCCGGAGGACGATCTGGGTGCGGTCGAGTATGCCGAAATTATCCTTTCAAATGCCAGCAGGATGCAGCGCTACGATGTTCTTAATCCATCAGGCACCAACGCCTCCATTACCCTTGACGGGGCTGTTCTTCTCTGGTTTTACCAGAATCCCCCGTTTGATGTCCACGCCGTCCTGTACCGGGATGAGGCGGGAAGTGTCATTCCCGCAAAATACCGGATCAGGCTCAAGGGACGGATGATGGTCGAGGCCCTTGTCAAGCCGTAGGGGCAGTGTTTCCCCGACTGCATTGTGCACGCTGCCCGGGTGCGGCGTGGTTTGGTACTTTTGACAGACTGCATGCGAAGGAGTTGGATGGTATGAAGGTGCTGGCTGGTATTGTGATGTGCGTTTTTCTGTTTTTTTCTGGAACACTCCCTGCCCAGAATGCGGAGACGAATGCCCGCGCGGAGGGGATGGACAGCCTGATGACCCTCGCGGACAAGTCCGCGGTGACTGTGGGTGAAGCGCTTGAGCAGATCGTCCTTCTGGCGGGAAGTGAGCCGCGGGACGCACAGGCTGCCCTGGGATTTCTGGCGTCAAAAGGGATCGTAGCGCCCGATATTTCCCTGAAGGCTGTTCTGACCCGGGGCTGTCTGGCCTCGATGGTCATGAAGACCCGGGGCTGGGGTGGCGGGATCATGTATTCCATTTTTGGCGGTGGACGCTACGCCTGGCGCGAACTCGTGTACCGGAACATCATGCCCTCCGGCGGCTCGGAGCACAGTACGGTTTCGGGGGGGGAACTCCTGGCCGTAATCGGGCGCGCTGCCGGTGACGTTGATCTCAAAATGGAATAAGGACGGGAGG
>JAKPMW010000139.1 GCA_029548715.1 Spirochaetota bacterium
CACCCAATGTGCCATCGAGTCAGGGAGGATGATGCGCAGGGGTGCGCCCCGCCTGACCGAACAACCCCACGCCCAGACGGGAGAGAGCGGCCACTCCTGCCGCACAAGGGTATCGTGCGGCAATTCGCCTTCCGGCCTGACCGTGACGGTCTCATGCACGGGAGCACGCAGATAGGCCCAGACGCCTCCGGATGGAAGCGTATTGCGTGAAATACCGTGCGGGTATTCCCTTTCAAAAACAAGAACCGGAACCAAACGGTCCGGAGTGATCCTGATCACGTCAGCCGTCCCGGGGAAGGTCATGAACAGCAGTATCGCGCACAGACCAAGCTGACCTGGTTTCATTCAAACCTCGCGAGCAATTGATGCGCCGCCTCGGCGATTTCCCGGTCAGCACCATCAAGGCGCATCGTCGCAGGCAGACTCTGCAAAAAAGTCCTGCCGTACCGTTTGCTGACAATGCGCGGGTCAAGGACAACCACGATGCCGTAATCATCCCGGGTCCGCATCAGCCGTCCAAACCCCTGCCTGAACCGGATGACAGCGTGTGGCAGCGAATACTCGGTGAAGGAGGAGTGCCCTGACTCTTCGATTTCCTGCATCCTGGCACTGACCAGGGGATCATCCGGAACCATAAAGGGAAGCCGGACTATGACAACTGCGATCAGGCGGTCGCCCTTGACGTCCACGCCCTCCCAAAACGAGTTTGTCCCGAAAAGCACGGCATTGGGCAGGGTACGGAATGTTCCCAGAAGATGTATCCTGTCACGATCACCCTGCCTGAGACAGGTACTGGCCATGTCCTCGGGAATGCAGGCCATCGTGGCATCCCAGCAGTCCATGAGCATGCGCCAGGATGTAAACAGAAAGAAAATCCGTCCCCGTGTCGCTGAAATAAAGCCGCGGGCAAAACGGGCAAAGCGCTGGGGAAAATCCGGGTCGGGTCGTTCGGGAAAACCGGTATTCACCGCAAGGAGAACCCGTCTCCCATAGTCGAATTCGGAAGGCAGTTGCCAGTACCCCTGGTGTGATGCCGGCAAAAGATCAAGCCCGATCCTGCTGGCAAAAAAATCAAATTTGCCACTGCTGCCGGCAAGCGTGGCAGAGGTATACACCACGCCCCGGCTTTTCGAATGCAGTACCTCATTGAGGATTTCGCGGACCGAAAGCGGGGAGCGAAAGAGGGAGAGACGCAGCCTTCCACGATACTGCCTCTGCTCGACCCAGTACACCATGTCGCGCCGGGACATCGGGGGAAAATCAGCCAGTAAGCCGGCATAACGCTCGATCCGGGACGAAAGCTGCAAGACCTGCTGAGCGGCAAAGGCACAGTCAGCGGTTTCCTCGTCCTCCTCATCCGGGCGTTTTCCGGCTATCTCAATGACCCGTGAGGCCAGTTCCTGCATGGCAACAGCGAGGGCCGCCAGGGGAACATGCAGCCGGGCCAGGGGGGCGGCCATCATCTGGCGAACACCCTGGTCTGTACTTTCAATCCTGAAGGTCAGACTTCCCTCGCATCCGGTCCGGGCCGAAAAAATCGTACCCAGCTCCTCAAAGCATGGTTCGACAAGACGATGAACCTCCTGTATCGCCGGTACAATGTCCTGCATGATGCTCTGCACAAGCTCGTCAGCCTGGCTGCCCATGGCGGGAAGCAGCCTTGCCAGGGAATGCACAACCCCGGCCTGCCGGGCACCCTTGTGGGCAATTCTGCCCAACTGCCGGGCGATACTTCCGGCAGAAACCTCATCCCCAAAGCAGTCTGTCGCCACATCCTCAAGATTATGGGCTTCATCCACAACGATCCGGTCGACAGGGGGCAGGACGCCCCCACCTGCTCCGTTATCACGCTGCATAGCCAGATCGGTGCAAAACAGGGCGTGATTGGAAACAAGGATGCGGGCTTCGACCGCCTTTCGCCGTGCCATGCGGAAAAAACACTCCTGCACAAATGGGCAGCGGGGCCCGGGACAAAAGTCTCCATCACTCGCAACACGATCCCAGAGATCCTCGGCAATCCCCGAAAGTTCAGCCCGGTCTCCTGCCAGTGTCGTATCCATCCAGGCCGCCAGTGATTCAAGCTGGGCCAGATCCTCACGGGGGAACAGTTCCTGGCTGCTGCCATCCAAACCCTCAAGCACTCTCCGGCGACAGATATAATTACTCCGCCCCTTGACAAGGACCGCCGGGAATTCATCGCCGATGACAGTCCGGACAAAGGGAATATCCTTGTCAAACAACTGGTGCTGGAGATTGATGGTGTGGGTTGACACAAGGACCCTCTTGCCATTGGCAAGCGCCCATGTAACCAGGGGGATCAGGTACGCCAGTGTCTTGCCGGTTCCGGTTGGAGCCTCGATGACTCCATGAATCCCACTGTTGCATACCTCGGCCACATACCCTGCCATGTTTCTTTGCGAGGCCCGTGGCTCATATCCTTCAAGCAGGCGGGCGATACGGCCATCGGAGGAAAAGTCATCCCGGACCGAATCCGCCTTGATCAGAGCGGGAACCCGGGCAATAACCGGTTCGGTCACTGCGTAATATTGGCTGGCATCATTATCGATAATGAAAAACGCCACTTCCTGAGCGGACAGCCAGGCAGATATGGACACATCAGCATCGGATGGCCTCAGGTGGCCACCGGGGTGGTTGTGGATAACCACATTCCAGGGAGGCCTGACCGGCATGCCTGCGGCGACGGAGGAGGCGTTCCCCCTGGCAAGAACCCCGATCTCCACAAGTCTCCGGTTTGAATCAATCCGGCCACAAAAATACACCTCAGCCCCGCCAGCCTCGCGTATGGCATCCTGAAGAGCTGCTATGACCGGGGCGTCAGTGATTCCGTCAAGTGCTGGCATGCAGTAAATGTACGCTGCAAATGCCCCCCACGCCTTCTTTTCATTGACTTTTCACTGCAAGCAGAAGTAGCTTTATTCCCGTGCCGGTCGTGGGTCTCTTCCTTCTCCGGCAATGAAGAGCTACGAGGTTCGCCATGTCGAGAAAATGTGAAGTCTGCGGAAAAGGAAGCATCGTGGGAAACACGATCAGCCACTCCCATCGCAAGGCCCGCCGCAGCTGGTTGCCCAACATCCGCAAGATCAAGGTCCGGGAAGAAAACGGTACTGTCTGCACCAAGGCTGTCTGCACCCGCTGTCTGCGTTCAAACAAGGTCACAAAAGCGTTGTAAGTGCCCTCCTGATCCAGAAAAAAAGAGGCCCCTGGCCTCTTTTTTTTGTTTTCAGCCTGCATGCAGGAGGACCGGGCGAACAAAAGACCGCTGCCGACGGCAGCGGTCCCATTGTGGAGGTTGTATCCCGGGATCAGTCAAGGTACTCCCTGAGGTAGGAGTATTTCTCGCGGATCTTGCGCAGGGCCTTCATCTCAATCTGGCGCACGGTCTCCGCCGAGATCCCGAAATGATCGCCCATCCGCTTGAGAGTGCATTTCCGGTCGGTATTGAACCCGTAACGGCACGCCAGAACCATCCGCTCCTTGGGTACCAGTGAACGCAGCACATCATGCGTTTCACGTCTGAGGGTATCCTGCAGGACAAGGTGATCCGGTGAAAACGTGTAGTCCTCAAGAATGTTGAAGAGAGCACAATCATCACTCGACAGCGAATTTTCAAACGAAACAACGGGATTGGTGATCCCCATCAGGGCATCCACCTCATGGATGTCCATGTTCATTTCAAGCGCAATCTCATCAACCGTAGGAACCCTGCGCAGGCTCTGGTTGAGTGAATTCCATACCTTGCGGATATGCCGCAGTTTTTCTTCCTTGCGATGCGGAATCCGAATCATGCGCTTTTTGAGTGAAAGGCTGCGTACTATGGATTGCTTGATCCACCAGGAGGCATAGGTCGAAAAGCGGACAGCCCGGCGATAATCGTATTTCTCCGCCGCCTTGATAAGACCCAGGTTGCCATCCTGGATTATGTCCATTATCTGGTATTCCTTGGTCACATACTGCTTGGCAATCTTGACCACCAGTCTGAGATTGGCCTTGATGAGTGCATCAAGAGCTGCCTTGTCACCCCTGAGGATTTTTTTCGAAAGAGCCTTTTCCTCTTCAAAGTTCAGCAACGGGGTACGGTTGATCTCATCAAAATAGAGTTTGATAAAGTCTTCGTCTTCACTCCGCAGGTCTCTTCGTTCCCGAATCCCGATATTCATGCATTCTCCTTTGGTGTGACAGTCAGGTACACAACACCACAGAAGAATTGCAAATGACGTGCCAGACTCGGGAGGAGAAACAGGCCATGAAATAACTATCTATATTGCAATATGTTATGGAGATGATGGTAGAAAAAAACCTCCATCTGGTGAAATCTTAGCACGCAGAGCAAAAAAAACACGGATAATCCGTGTTTTTTTCATGGAAATCGTGTCGAATTTATGTCAGTCAGCGCCCGTATCTGTGTCGTTAACGCCACAGTTTTGCACTGCTTACGCCTTCCCCTGCCCTGCTCTTCGCGTACTTTTGGGTCTGGAAACTGCATTCCCGGGCTTTTCTGTCTTCCGCCGCCCACCAGTCCCGCTACCTGCCACGTCACGAGACCTGGTCCCGCGCCCGGCGGACCCGGCCTCTCGTCTGACCGGCCTGACAGAAGCCGGCTGCCGTTTTTTGCCGTTTTCGGACGGGCCAACCTGGCCAGCCGGGCCCGGGGCAGCCTCCTGCCGGCGCAAGGCCTCATTGAGGGCCATGACCGCAACCTTTACCTGACTGTCCTCCGGCTCCTTCGTTGTCAGCTTCTGCAGGGCCAGGCCGGGTGCCATCAGGACACGACAGACGGCATGGGACCGGAACTTCCACGAAAGGCGGATAAACTCGTACGCAATCCCGCTCACAATCGGGAGAAGAAGGATGTGCAGCCCGATAATAATCGACTTTTGCACAACGATATCCAGCGTTACCCCGCCAGCAAGCTCCCTGAACCAGGGCCAGGCAGCATTCAGTGCCAGGGGAACAAAGGCAAACAGGAGAATGGCCACCAGCAATACGAAAAACATGAAGCTGGTTCCACAGCGTGGGTGCAGGGTCGTAAATTTTTTCGCGTTGGCCAGCGTCACTTTCTGGCCGGCCTCATGGCAGTTGACAGCCTTGTGTTCGGCACCATGAAACTGAAAAACCCGCCTGATGTCCTTCATGAGCGATATCAGGGCGATGTATGCCACAAACATGACGATACGGGTCAGACCGCTGACCATGTTGAACAGGAAGGGCTCGTCCACTTCCTTGATACCCAGAAGTTCGATAATGATATTGGGCAGGGCGACGAAGAGCCCAAGACCAAACACCAGTGAAAAAACCACCATCAGTCCCGTGGCAAATCCCGACATCTGTAGCTTTTCGGCCTTTTTCTTGGCCTTGTCGCGGGCCCTGACCTGCTTTTCGTCGTTTTCCTCGATTTCCTGCTCAGAGGCAGAAAACATAAGAGCCCTGACCCCGATGACCATGCTCTCGAACAGTGCGGTCATCCCCCGGAGAAAGGGCTTTGCAAAAACAGGATGCCGTCTGGCGAAGGAAACAGCATCAAACCAGACAACGTCAACCTTTCCGCTCTTGCGCAACAGGCCGACGGCATAGCCGGGCTTGCTGCGCATCATCACGCCTTCGATGACTGCCTGGCCACCAACCGGGGCAACAGGCTCGCGCATCTCGGGAGTGTCAGTCTTTTTTGTCTGCGATGTTGTAGCGCTTCTTGAAGCGGTCGACGCGGCCGGTGCTGTCGACGAGCTTCTGCTTCCCCGTGAAGAAGGGGTGACAGGCCGAGCAGATTTCAACATGGATCTCCTTTTGAGTCGAACCGGTAACGAAGGTATTGCCGCAGGCACACTTCACCGCGGCCTGATAGTACTCGGGATGAATTCCCTGTTTCATTGCATGACTCCTGGTCAATATCTCTGCCCTGGATTGTACAGACACGGCCCAAGGCTGGCTGTAAAAATATGCACGGTCCAGCTTCAAGTCAAGACACGTCTTTGAAAACCTTTCAGGAATCAGCCGGCGAATTCATCATTCGCAGGAAGACCTCATTGGTTTTGGAAGTACGCATCTTGTCAATCAGCAACTCCATGATCTCGATATCGTTCATTGAGGCAAAGACCTTGCGCAAGACCCAGATCTTGGCCAGCTCGCTCTCGGTCAAGAGCAGGTCTTCCTTGCGCGTTCCGGAACGGTTGATGTCGATGGCCGGGAAGATCCTCCGATCGGCCAGATGCCGGTCAAGGACGATTTCCATATTTCCGGTCCCCTTGAACTCCTCAAAAATGACCTCATCCATCCTGCTGCCCGTCTCGATCAGGGCTGTGGCAATGATTGTGAGCGAGCCACCTTCTTCGATGTTTCGGGCCGCTCCAAAAAACCTCTTGGGGCGATGAAGCGCATTGGAATCGACACCGCCCGAGAGGATTTTCCCAGAAGTGGGCACCACCTGGTTGTAGGCACGGGCAAGTCGTGTAATAGAATCAACCAGAATCACAACATCCCGCTTGTGCTCGACAAGGCGCTTGGCCTTTTCGATGACAATCTCGCACACCTGGACATGCCGGCTTGCCGGTTCGTCGAAGGTCGAGGAAATCACCTCCGCCTTGACGGACCGCATCATGTCTGTAACCTCTTCCGGGCGCTCGTCAATCAGCAGGATGATCAGGTAGCACTCGGGATGGTTGGTCGTGATGGCGTTGGCAATCTGCTGCAAGAGAATGGTCTTTCCTGTGCGGGGCGGAGATACAATCAGCCCCCGCTGCCCCTTGCCAATGGGCGTAAAGAGATCCATGATGCGCATCCCGACCTTGGCACTCTCGGTCTCAAGGCGCAGTTTTTCCATCGGATACAGCGGGGTCAGGTTGTCAAACAGGATCCTGCGCTGGGCTACCTCGGGGTGTTCGAAGTTGACCTGCTCAACCTTGAGCAGGGCGAAAAACCGCTCTCCCTCCTTGGGAGGACGCACCTGCCCGGATACCGTATCACCAGTCTTGAGCCCGAAATGCCGGATCTGGCTTGGAGACACATAGATATCGTCCTGGCCGGGAAGATAGTTGTAGATGGGTGAGCGTAAAAATCCGTATCCATCCTGAAGCACCTCAAGCACACCCGAAGCATAGATCTGTCCATGCCTGTCGGTGTGCGCCTTGAGAATAGAGAATATGAGGTCTGATTTTCTTTTGTTGGATATGTTTTCAACGGAAAACTGCTGGGCAAGCTGGGCAAGTTTTTCAACTGTCATCTGCGAGAGGTCATTCAGGCTCATCTGCCGTCCGGCATATTCGTCCTTCAGGCTCCCGCCAACGGGGAGCGGATGGGCTGCCTCCTGCGCCGCCTCCGTCAATTCGGGCACAATATCAGGCATTCCCGGAAGCCCCTGTTCAGCCTGCTGCTGTCTCCCCCGCGGGGCCTGACCCTTGCCCCGGTGAGGCCGCCTGACGGTTACCTGTCGTCCAGGCTTTGCCGTGCCTGTCGGTAGTTGCGGCTGGACCTCAGTCTCCTGAGGTGCCGCATGCGCCTCTTTTGCGCGTCCTTCGCCGTCATCGCCGCTTTTTTTGCGCGACACCCTGACTGCCATATCTTCCTCCGTGTACATGTCAAGCAAACCAGTCTTCTGGTCACAGGTTGGTGTGTCTTGGGAATACGTCTCTTGATACCGATCAATCCGGGAGCATTCTCCCGCATGCAAGCCCCTGAAACTCCCGGCTGTCTATCCACAGCCGACGGGCATCCCGTCATACTGCACAACAAAAAAACGAGCAGGTGCACCGGGTACGGTGCCTCCGATGTTCTCTCATCATGTGCGTGGCTTATCCGACAATTCGGAACTCATGCAATTGTGCCACTAAAGGGGAATCAAGTCAACAAAAAAAACTATTGCTGCTTGCGTTTGGTGCTGACCATGCGATGGATTTCGTTGATGTTGCGGATCGAAATCTTGTTTTGTCCAAGCTGAATCCGGCCCAGCTTGTCGTAGTGCGTAAGGACCTTGCGACAGTTGTCAACCTTGATGGCAGCCCAGGATGCGATCTGTTCCTCGTTGGTAACCAGCTCGACACTTTCGATCGAGTTGGGATTATGTCCCTTCTGCTCGGCCAGCATGAGCAGGACGTCCAGCACCTTGGCATCATCTTCTTCAAGCGTAAAAATCATCAGCCGGCGCTTTTGCTCATAGATTCGCTTGGCAAAGATCTTGAGCAGCTTGAGCGCCATCGCCGGATTGGATTTGAGAATGATCTCGAAATTTTCCTTGCGAAACAGCAAGGCCTTGACCTCCTCGGCCGCCACTGCCGATGCACTTCGCGGTGCATCCTCAAGGATGGCCATTTCGCCAAACACATCGCCCGGCTCAAGGATATCAAGGAGTTTTTCCTTGTCCTTGACAACCTTGGTGATCTTGACACGACCGGACTGGATAAGGTAAAAGCTGTCTCCCGGCTCGTACTCAAGAAAAATGATCTGCCCGGGCTGATAGGTCACACCGAATTTGCTCGTCATCCCTTCGTTTAACGCCATCTCACACGCCCCCGCCCAGTTCTTCGATAGCCTTTTGGGCCCGCTTGTTGATGCTTTCGTTTGGCGGCATCATGCGCACCTTGTTGTAAAAGCCCTTGGCCTTTTCGTTGTCTCCCAGCATGGCATGACACTTTCCGATATGAAACAATGCCGGCTTGAGATTTTGGGAATTCGGAAACGACTTGATCATGGCTGTCAACTGGGTGATGGCATCCTGCGGCTTGTTCATGTTGAAAAGGCAGCGTCCAATATCAAAGTATGTTTTCTCGACATACTCGTCATCACCGCCCCCGGCCGTGTCCAGAATCGAACGGTACAGCTTGTAGGCCTCTTCATACTTTTCCGAAGAATACAGGGAAAAAGCATCAAAATACCGTTTGGCAATCCCAATCCCGCTGTCCCCGTCAAGGGCGGCTGCTGGTTCGGCAGCGGCATCGGCCTGCACCGCTGCGGGCCCGGCCTTGGGCGCCGGCTGCGAAACAAAACTGCTTCCGTCACTGGCAACCGCATAGCCGGTCGCGGCCCCGCTCTGGGCCATCTCGACACGCTGCAGGCAGATGGTTGCGTACTCCCCATCCGGGTAGTATTGAAGGTATTTTTGATAGGCGTACAGGGCCTGATTGAACTTTTTGTTTTTCAGGTAGTTTTCACCGATGTTAAACAGTCCCGTCCCGGGCGGCTCGCTGTCCGCCGTCCCCATGCGGGTTTGAATGCTCTTTCCTATCCGCCGGAGCTGGTTTGAAAAGACCTTGAGCATCTTCATGACCAGCTTGTGATTTTGCAAGACAAGCTGTTCGAATTCGGCAACCGTCATAACCATGGTCGTCGCATCTGCCAGGACTGTCGCTGTTTCTTCACGGGGAAAACGCCCCAGCGCCGACTTGACTCCGAAAAACTCGCCACTCTTGATGTTTTCCCGTACCTCTCCGGCCCCCTCGGCCGAGAGGTACGTCAGAAGGACAATGCCTGTCTGCAGGACAAACACTGTCTCGGCTTTGTCACCCTCGAAATAGATGATGGATCCGGCCTTGTAGACCCGGCTCACTGGAGACATTGGTTTTACTCCTCGATAACCCGATCCCCCGGCCCGGACATCCCTATACCGGAAGACACTCGGGAAGTATCATACCCTACCTATCGGCAAAAATCAACGCTTTATCCCCAGTAAAAAAAACCACCGGTACATGACATGTAGCGGCGGTCTTTTCTGTCCACAAGGAACAGCTGAGCATCAAGTAGCGTATCGGGAGGAGCTACTGATCATCTACCGGAACATATCGTCACTCCCGAAAAAAACTTGAGCCACCGGCGCGTTGCATCAGTAATGCACAAGGGAAAAGACCGGAATATCCAGCCTGTCCCCGGGCCTGAGAAAATCCAGACACACCAGCGCCCCAACCCCGACCGCTTCACCGCCCTGACGCCGGATCATCCGAACGACAGCCGCAAGCGTCCCCCCGGTGGCGACCAGGTCATCCACCAGGAGCACCCTGTCACCGGGACTGACTGCATCAATGTGCATCTCCAGCGTATCAGTCCCGTACTCAAGATCATACGTCTCACTGATCGTTTCCCAGGGCAGTTTTCCCGGCTTGCGGACCGGCAAAAACCCGGCCCCCAGATCGGCCGCCACCAGCGACCCGGTGATAAACCCCCTGGCCTCGGCTGCGGCTACCTTGGTGATCCGCTGGTTTCTGAAATGGTCGGCGATCTCCCTGGCTGATGTCTGGTGAGCCAGCGGATCCTTCCAGATCCCTGTCAGATCCTTGAAGACAATCCCCGGCTTTGGATAATCCGGTATATCGCGTATCAGCGACTGGTAATCCATACCTTCCCCCTGCATAGCATATGTCAATAGTCCCACTCACTCCTGCGAGACCAGAAAATCTATCAATAATGCCCCGGGAGGGCATCCCCGGCATGAGTCATCCATTTCAGCCGTGTCAGGTACGGTCCACATCCAGGAAAAAATCCCGCAACTCGGGCGCAATACTGCAGCTCCGGATCCTGACAAGTGCCCGCTGCTGGATCTGCCTGACCCGTTCGCGGGTTATTCCAAGAATCTCGCCCGTCCGCTTGAGTGTCTTGGCCGGTTTCCCGTCAAGGCCAAAGCGCAGTACAATCACCTCCCGCTCGCGGGGCTCAAGCACCTGCAACACCCTTTCGACAGTACGCTTCAGGCCGTCAAGCAGCATCCGCTCCACGGGCTGGTCCGCCCGTTCATCCTCAACAACATCACCAAGCTGCAGCATATTTCCCTGATCAACCGGAACATCAAGGGAACCAGGTTCCTGTGTGATATGCAGGATATCCATCAGTCGTGAATAACTCACCCCGGCACGCACCGAGATCTCGGCAAAGGTCGGTTCACGCCCCAGTTCCTGGGTCAATTCAGCCGCTGTCCTGCCTATCTCCTTGATCCTGGTAATGACATGAACAGGAATGCGAATGATCCGGGCCTTTTCGGTCAGCCCCTTGATGATCGCCTGCCGGATCCACCATGTCCCATAGGTCGAAAACCTCACCTTTCGTGCCGGATCAAACCGGTTGACCGCCTCAATCAGACCGATGTTTCCCTCTTCAACCAGATCAAGAAGTGAGAGTCCCAGTTTCTGGTATCGTTTGGCAATACTGATCACAAGCCTCAGGTTTCCCTGGATCACAATGTTCCGTGCAAAATCCAGCCGCTGGACAAGGTCCGGATCACCGGCCTTCGTTGCCAGCTCATCCTGAATGGTGCGAATCCTCTCAAAGATCACGTGTTCCTGCTGCCTGGTAAGCAGAGGAATCCGACCCACCTGGGCCAGATAAATACTGAGGGGATCCTCGCGGCCTGCGATATCACCTGAATCATCAACCGCTTCCTCATGGGGGGGGATTTCCTCGATACGCACGCCACGGGTTCCCAGTTCTTCCAGAAACCAGTCGAAATCCTCACTCCTGAGCAATTTTCTTTCGATGGCCCTGTCAATCTCGCCCTGAGAAATACGCCCCCGGGCAGCAGCTCTCGAGAGGAGTACCATCACAGCAGTCCGGGGTGTGCGTTTTTTGTGTCCGGTCATGCTGCGCCCCCTGCGTCGTGGATACGACAGGACATAATTGCACGGCCAGTACAGGAAGGTCAAGAGCGCAAATGCACCAGAGGATCAACCGCCCGCCCCTTGCTGTATAGCTGAAAATGGACACCGGCCTGGCCAGTTCCGGGAATGCTGCCCGCCTGCCCGACGACCGTCAGCCCCTGAATCCGCTGGCCCTTGCTGACACTGATTTTTGAAAGGTGCGCATAAATCGAATGATATCCGCCTTCGTGACGGACTATCACCATCCTTCCATAACCTCGCAGGCTGTCTGCATACGCCACTTCGCCTGGTGCTGCACAGCGCACATCAGATGACGTCCCGGCCGCAATGGTTATTCCATTGACGATTCCCTTGTCCTTGACCCCGAATTTTTCGACTATCCGCCCCCGCAAGGGCCATGAAAACCTGCCCCCACCCTGACTGGCCAGAGCGGCAGCAGGCGATTCAGGGACTGGCCTGGCACGATGCCCCCCCTGCGTTTTCTGAAGCGGGGGATCCGGACTGCCTGTCTCACGCACTGCAAGAACCTGTCCAGAACGGAGCATGTCAGTCTTCAGGCTATTGATGGCCCGTATCCGCTCAAGACTGAGTCCGTACTTTCTGGCAATACTCCAGAGACTCTCGCCATGCCGAACCACATGCGTGGAAGAAAAAGAACTCGCAGTTTCCGTCCGCTGTGCCGCTTCTCCAACCCGCAGCCGCTGGCCCGGCCTGATCCGGCCAGCGGTGATGGAGTTGATTCGCTCAAGCTCGGCTACCGGAACTCCGGTCGCACGCGAAATTGACCAGAGTGTATCACCTGGGCGCACAACGTACCACCCGGCCATGATCTGGCCGGAAAGACATGCTACCATCAGTGCCGCAAGAACAGGCATCTTCCATGATCGATATGCGGAGTCCATTCCAAATTCAGTATCGACGGCCAACCAGGCAAAACTGAACCACGGGCACCCGAATTTCCCGCAGCATCAGCCCGTGGAAAAATCACGGTGGGCCCGGGAACGGATCACCCCTTCGCTGAATTCGATGCTGTCAACCCGGGAAAAGGACGGCCCGTCCGCCAGATATGCATGCAGCACAGCCAGTTGCTCCGCGCTGCCCTCGGCATAAATCTCCACCGAACCGTCCGTGCGGTTGTGTGCATATCCGGTTACCCCGACCGCACGGGCCTTCATGGCAGCATGATAGCGAAACCCGACACCCTGGACCCTTCCCGTGATCCTGTACCGCCGCACCAGAAGACTCACACCCAGCCCCCCAGGCCATCCTGACCATTTTCACGGATCTGATAGATCCTGATCTGCCCCTCAGCCAGACGCCGGACAGTAATGGTCCCGTCAGCTTCGATGGGAACAAAGGCCCGTGTTCCAGCCAGAATATCCAGCTCATCAATTCGTGCCTCGTCAAACCAGTACTGATTGAAGGGGTACAGCCTGATGTCACAGGCATCCTCATCACTGGTACCTGTCTCGGGCCTGCAGATACAGACAATTCTCTGCCGCACCCCGTCGATACGGTCTATGCACCACATGACCCAGGCCTGCCCG
>JAKPMW010000328.1 GCA_029548715.1 Spirochaetota bacterium
GGATGGCTCAACTGTCAGGCGCTACGCCCCGACAACCAGGCCATCCAAGATCGAAAGGGATATCATCCGCTTCCTGCAGCAAATTGGCTAAACAGGGATTGTTCCGCGCTTTTCAAAAAACTCCTCACTCCTGGCTGGCCAGCGCTGCCCTGACTGTTTCGTCATCCAGCGTGACAAGCAGGCTGCGGGATGCGGCGGCCGAGACGGCCCCCAACGGTGCCCCCGGAATCCGCCTGACATGCTTGGCCTCGGTCAGCATGACCTCTTCACGGCCAAACTTTTTCGCCTCGCTGTAGTAGAGCGCAATCACGGCGGCCGTGTGGATCTCCTCCTCGCTGAAGACATGGCCCTTGCGCTTCCGCCGCAAGAGAACGTGCGAACCAGGCCAGTTTTTGGCATGAAACCAGAGGTCATTGCCGGATGCAACCTTGAGGCTCAACTGGGCGTTAGAGGCCGCGCTCTTGCCCGCCAGTATGACCACGTGCTCCTTGACGAAGGTCCGCCAGGGCAGGGCCCGCTTTTGCCCACCCTTCGGGGCCGGGAGTGACACTGTCGCTGGCTTCCCGCCTCTGCCCGGCGTGGGTCCCTGTCCTGGCAGGGCGGAAAAAGCCGGACATGCCAGCCCCGCACAGGCGGCCCGCTCCGCTTCGAGCCGGTCAAGCACCAGCCTGATTTCATCAAGCCGACGGGCGGCCGAAACCAGTCCGCGCCTGTAGCGGGCTGCCCGGGCAAAAAACACCTCAAGATTGGAACCCGGGTCCTTGAGCGGGTCAAGCGGCACACGAATCGTCGAAACCGTCCCGTCGGCCCCCGGAGAAAACCAGTCCTCAAGTTCGACCGAGTCCATCCCCCGGCGCAGCTTGTAGAGCTGGCTCTTGACCAGCTCACCCAGGCGCTGCACCGCCTCATGCCCGGCAAACTCTTCAAGATCGCGCCCGATGTTTTCGATCAGCCGGCGCTGCTTTTTGATCCCGGCATCCATCTGCCGTAAAACCCGGGCCTTCTGCTCCTCAAACAGACGGACCAGCGGTCCATCGTCCACCTCGGGGTGCATGCCCTCCTCACAACCCGCTGCATCATGCCCGCATTGCTCACCCGACAGGCCATCCCCGAAGCGCCCGCCCTCCTGCCCGAGAATCAGCCGTCCATCCGGCAGGCAGAGCGAGAGTCCGTGCCGGTCAAAACGGCAGACAACCTCACCTTCGGTCTCTCCTGACAAAGCAGCCAGCCGCACAGAGAGAAGGAATCCCTGCCGCAGATTGCAGCATCTGGCAATCCTTCCTCCTGCAACATATTTTCGCAGTGCCATCACGTCCGCAGGCGGGTGGAGCCCCCTCCCGGGCAGACGGGCCGTCCTGAGGATAGCGCTGCACGCACCACCCCGGACCCCGGGAACAGGCACGAGCCAGTACCGCCCAGGCCCGCTGAGCTCGAATTCGACCAGCCCGGGATGAGGGCTGGCAATATGACCGATCGTATACCCGATACAGGAAACCCGTTCCATAACGCCCATCCGCACGTCATACGTCCGACAGGGCCACGTATGGATTTCGTTTGCCCGCAGGCCAGACTATACTATAATTATAGCTATAACCAGAGCGGAGGATACGCCATGACTGATGCCGAGCGCGAGGAGCTTGAACGACTTCGCCAGGAAAACGCCGAACTGCGCACCAAGGTTCAGCGCGGAAAAAACCTTGAGCTCAAGGTCAGCCAGAAAGGGGCTGTCTCGGTCTACGGATTGAACCGTTTTCCGGTCACCCTCTATAAAGAGCAGTGGGAACGGCTCCTCGAATTCCAGGAGCAGATCCGCGACTTTATCCGGGATCACGAAAGCGAACTTGCGGTCCGGGCCAAGCCCGAGTAAGCCAGGCACTTCTTTCACTCAAAGGGCTGCGCCTCCTGCCGGGCAGCCCTTTTGTTTTCTCCGGCATCCCATTCTGGGCACGTGCGCATATCAATCTATTCTTCTTCGACAAAGTAGTCTGTATCGATGTTATATATTTTGTAACTCTGTTTTAGCGAAACTCCCAATTCGTTCTCGATCATGTATTGAGCCAGTTTTTGACCATCAATCAGAATGACAGACACATCAAGATTCTCGGCATACTCCAGTGCTTCTCGGGTAAAAGTGGACATGGTGATGAAAATGCCTTTTTTGGCACGCTTCCCCTGCAAGGCTCCAACGAATTTCTGAATCTCTGGCCTGCCAACAGAACTCTCCCACTTTTTTGCTTGAATGTAAATTTTGTCCAACCCAAGCCTGTCTTCCTTTATAACTCCGTCTATACCTTCGTCAGAACCCTTTGGAGTCACCTCGCCATTGGCCATTTCAGATCCACCATACCCCATTGTAATCAACAGGTCGAGCACAAGTTTTTCAAAGAAGTATGGAGAACAAGCCTTTATCTGACTGAGCAGCTGCGATGATAGCTCACTTCTTATCCGCGTATATCCAATTTCAATCAGTTCATCCGGTGTCTTTTCAAGAATCTGATTATCTTCAATCTCTGCTTCTCTCTCGGAATTACGATTTCTTGAGAAATTTGAAAATTTGTTCAGATACGATATTGTGATCTTTTCTGGGGGGTTTGTTAAAACATTCCTTCCCTCTTCTGTAATAGCATATACCGCACGTGAAGGGGAGGTCAGCAAATCAGCCATTTTGAGATACGCTATAGCCCAAGCTATCCGATTATAGTATAGCGGCTGTTTTCCCGACGGTATCTTCTGATCTTGTTCCTCCGCTGTGATATTGAAGTGAGCAATCATCTGCACACGTAATTCTTTGGATGATTTTTCCTTTCCGTCCTGGAACGCCATCAGCAGTGGAAGCATTATCGTCTGAAAATCCGGTATCATCTCATCTCCTGTCCCTCAACATCGAGGTATTCCTGCACCCGTTCGCCGCCATCACGTCTCGCGGGTACGAGCACTTGTGCAATCCAGACATCCGGGCGCCGTGCCCGCAGGCGCTGGATCATGGCCAGAGCGCCATACCACACCCCCGCCAGACCGAATGCCAGCAGGACGGCCACTGCGTCACTCCCCGGAGCGATCTCTGTTCCCAGCACAAACCCGGCCATGAAACAGACCAGTGGCAGGACAAAGAGGAGCGTCAGCGCCGAAAAGCGGATACCCGATCTTGCGGCCAGCGCCACCATGTCGCCCGGAGCGGCCCCGACCGGATTGCCAACCCGGATCACCCGGCCAGCCCCGCCCTCGCCAAAGAGTCCACCCTGGCAGCCGCCAGAACAGCCTGCGCAAGAGCCCGAGCTGCAGCCCCCGGTCTCGGAGAGGACGCGCACCAGCGCACTTCCCTCCTTGTTTTCGAGGACCCACCCGGTCCCCGCATCGGTCCGAAGACGATCATCTCCCGCCATCACGCACTCCCCTCCTGTCCTCAGCCCCCGCTCTCAGCGAGGCCGAGGACCCAGTCCGCCAGAAGCCTGGTCCCGAATCCGGTCGCGCCGGGCGAGTAATACTTCCAGCCCTTTTCAAAATAGGCCGGTCCTGCAATATCAAGATGGGCCCATTTGGCATTTTTGGGAACAAAGGGCTGCATGAAGAGGGCGGCCGTAATATGCCCGGCGTATGCCCCCCCGATATTGCGCAGATCGGCGTGGGGCGTCTCCAGTTCCTTTGCATACTCCTCCAACAGGGGGAAGGGCCAGAGCCGCTCGCCCGAGCGTTCTCCGCACGCCACCAGGCGGGAGACAAGTCCGTCATCATTCCCCAGCACGCCGGCCAGGGAGGTCCCCAGCGCGCGGATGCAGGCCCCGGTCAGGGTGGCAATATCCACAATCGTGTCCGCTCCCTCCTCGCCCGCGCGCGCCAGTCCGTCGATCAGGCAGAGCCGGCCCTCGGCATCCGTGTTGTCCACCTGGATATACTTGCCGTTTTTATGCCTGAAGATGTCGCCCGGTCGCTGGGCCGCCGAACCGATCATGTTTTCGGCGCAGACCAGGATTCCGGTCACAGCCGTATTTGGCTTTTTTCGGGCGATCGCGCGCATGGCACCAATCACGGCCGCCGCCCCGGACATGTCGCTCTTCATCTCGTGCATGTCCTTGCCCGGCTTGAGGGAGATCCCGCCCGTGTCAAACGAGATCCCTTTGCCGACCAGGGCAACATGCCGGGCCGCAGCATCAGGCCGGTAGCGCAGGACAACCATGCGGGGCTCGTAGCGGCTGCCCTGACCCACGGCCAGGATTCCGCTATAGCCTCCGGCCACAAGACCGTCCCTGTCCAGGATCTCGACCCCAAGGCCCTCTTCGCGGGCCATGGCGGCCGCCCGTTCTGCCATGACTGCGGGCGTCATTACGCTTCCCGGCTCGTTGACCAGTGCACGCGCCAGATTGACCGAAACCGCCATGTCCAGCCCGACCCCGATCCGGGCATCGAGCGTGGCATCGCCCCCGGTCACCAAAACACACTCAAGATTTTCGAGCACCGCGGAGGGCTTGGCGCGATAGGTTTCAAACCGCCAGGCCGCGATCCCCAGGGCACACGCCAGATCCTCAAGCAGATCCCCGTTGTGCGCGGCTTCACCATCCAGGATGATCATCAGGCTCGTGGCCTTGAGGCTGAGAGCCGTCTTGACCAGGTCTGCAATGGCCGTCTTGGCAGCCTCGTGTGCCGCAAGATGCTTGTTCCAGTGTGCAGAATAGAGGACCGTCCTGGCATCCACCCAGCGCCGGGCCGGACCGGCTGCATCACCGTCCGCACCCTCCGCCTCGTCAGCGTCCGGCAGAGTCCCGGCCGCTCTTGTCCCGGGCTGAAGACTGTTCCCCAAAAAGCCCTCCAAGGCGGGAATGCGTTCCTTCCATGCAAGGTCAAACAATGCCCCGGCCTCACGGTGCACGATGAATCCCGTCAGATCGGCTCCGGAAGCGGTTGTATGTGTACAAATTCGTGTTTTCATTATTGTGCTGTCCTTTCAGTCTTGTGCCCGCCCGCATGTATCCACTCGGCCATGGGCTTCCAGAGATTCGACTCCGCACTCAGCGCAAGCAGGATGTCGGCATGCCTGTACGCCGGGAAGGTGAGCATCCGGGTATTCGTGATCCCCGTCAACCCGAGCCACCAGCGGATTCCCGGGGGTGGCTGCGACCCCGCAACGGGATTGAAACCGGAAAAGGCCATAAAAACAGGCAGCCGATTGCTTGTATCGGGAGAGATCTTCAATCCTTCGTGATAAAAAGCCCTGGCCCCGATCTCCCAGTAGTCAGCCGCGATCCGGTGCGGATAAAACCACTCCCAGACACCACCCGGGACAGCATGAATCCCCGCCAGGCGTGTGATATGCGTCTTTTCGCCGTCAGCCCAGCCCGTCAGGGGCTGGGCCCGGTCAAAGCTGCCCGAGGAGACAAGCCAGGACCAGCCCGAGTCGTACCCGCCCCCGTCATAGAGCCAGCCCAGGAGGGCTTCTCCCGTCATCGACGGCCGGGCGACCCTGGCCGCAGGGAAGAGCGGCATGAAGGGACTGGCGCTCTTGCCACCCCAACCGGCCGCCTCAAACACGGTCACCGACGGCCAGCGCCGCTCGAAAACCTCGCGCTCGGCCTGCCCAAGGGCCAGCCCGAGCTTTTGCCGCTGGGCAGCCGGTGGAAAAAGCCCCCATTCGGGGTTTTCGTCCAGCAGGACCAGGCCCGCCAGACGCTGGTGCCCGCGAATCGCCGCACCCTGTGCCTGCGAAAATTCCCTCTGCGCATATGCCATCACAAACTCGACCCCGTCCGACCAGCCACCCAGCCAGACCGGCTTTCCGCCACGGACCGCCTCACGGACTACGACATCCAGATCGTCAAGGATCAGGCCGTACCCGATCCGGTCCAGCACGGCAGGGTTTTTCCCGATAAGATACGCCAGCGGATCCTGCAGGCGGGCGAGAGCGGCCTGGGCGTTTGTGGCCTGGCTGGTAACAGCCTGAACATCCGCCTTCCATCCGGCCCTGTCCTCAAAGAGGCTCGCACGCCGGTCAACAGCCCAGACCTCGATCCGGCACTGCGCGGCCAGATACGC
Source organism: Spirochaetota bacterium (assembly GCA_029548715.1). Lineage (GTDB taxonomy): Bacteria > Spirochaetota > JAGLSM01 > JAGLSM01 > JAKPMW01 > JAKPMW01. Next base: position 6,025 of record JAKPMW010000328.1, read on the forward strand.
CGCGGCATGATGAAACCAGGCCGACCCGCAGGTCCAGCCCGAAACCAGGACCAGACGGGCCGCAGGCTGGCCGCTTGAGGGGAGATACACCTGGGCCCGGGCCCGGTTGCAGGCCTCGGGAAAACCCGCTACCTTTGAGGCCGGCCAGTCGCGGGTCTCAATGGTATAGCCCGGCCCGCGTCCCGTGACCGGAAAGGAGCTGCCCGTCCCGGCCGCAGCACACATGGGCAAGCAGGTGAGCGAAACCAGGGAGACCAGCATCAGCAGCTGGATACGTGAAGATGTTCGTGTTTTCATGATACCAATCTACTTCCGGCGCACCCCTCCGGCCACCGCCGCTGCGCAGGATGGCCTGCGGCAGTCGTATTCCCGCTGCTGCAGGCAGTATATTTTTCCGATGAACAGCACGCACCCCGATCTGACAGCAAGCCGCACCAGCGGCATTCTCCTGCACCCCCTCTCCCTCCCCGGCCCCGAGCTCTGCGGCACCCTGGGTGACGAGTCCTTCGCCCTGATCGACTGGCTGGCCGCAGCCGGGCAGCGTGTCTGGCAGGTCCTGCCCCTCGGACCGACCGGGTATGGCGACTCGCCCTACGCCTCCTTTTCCGCCTTCGCCGGCAATCCCTACATGGTCTCGCTGCACAGGCTGGTCGGTGCGGGCGATCTGGCCTCTGAAGACATCGCTCCCCTTCTCGCACCGGCAGCCGCTGGCCGGATTGATTATGGAAGACTCTATACGGAAAAACTCGCGCTCCTGCGCCGGGCGGCAGCACGCTTTTTTTCCGATACAGGCACTGCTGACCCGCGCCGAACCGGCTTCGAGCGTTTCTGCCAGGCCGAAGCGGCCTGGCTGGATGACTACGCCCTCTTTATGGCGCTCAAGGAACAGGAGGGCGGCCGGGCATGGCAAGACTGGCCCGAAGGCCTGCGCACCCGTCGCGCCGAGGCAGCCCTGAGCGACCTGCGCAACTCGGCGGAATACCAGGCGACCTGCTACATCCAGTGGCAGTTCAACCTCCAGTGGCACGCCCTCCGGGCCCATGCCGAATCCCGCGGAGTCAGCATCCTCGGGGACGCGCCCATCTTTGTCGCTTCGGACTCGGCGGATGTCTGGAGCAACCAGAAATACTTCGAGCTGGATGCCGACGGGCGCTCGCTCGCGGTGGCCGGGGTTCCGCCTGACTATTTTTCGGCAACCGGCCAGCTCTGGGGGAATCCGCTCTACAAATGGGATGCAATGCGGCATGACGAATACCATTGGTGGAAGCTGCGCCTTATGCGCCTCCTCGCACTGGTCCATACGGTCCGCATCGACCACTTTCGCGGGTTCGCCCAGTACTGGCGCGTCCCGGCCGATGCCCAGACCGCCATCAGCGGCGAGTGGGTCGATGGCCCGGGCGGGGATTTTTTTGCGTCCCTGCAAAAACACTTCGGCGTCCCGCTTCCGCTTGTAGCCGAGGACCTGGGTCTGATCACCCCTGACGTGGTCGCTTTGCGCACACAGTTCTCCCTTCCCGGGATGAAGATCTTCTGCTTCGCCCCCTGGGGCGAGACGGAGTGGACGGACGACGAGGGTGAGGTGCGCCCCTTCGAGGAACATCCCTATGTGCCAGCAGGCTGGGAGGAAAACTGTGTCGCCTACCCGGGGACCCACGACAACGACACATTTTCGGGCTGGTTCGGGTCACTGACAGCGGCACAGCAGGATCATGTGGAACGGTGGCTGGGCCTTGCGTCTGGCGGCCCGGGCAATCAGGCTGCGCGTACGGATGCTGTCCGCAGGGAGATGATCCGGACCATGATGGGTTCGAATGCCAGAAGCGTGATCTTCCAGATGCAGGATATCCTCGGACTCGAAAGCGAGGCCCGGCTCAACCTGCCCGGGAGCTGCAACGGACTCAACTGGACCTGGCGCCTTGATGCAATCCCTGCAGCGGATGATTCCGTAACGCGCTGGCTGCGCAAGCTGGTCCTGGAGGGAAAGCGGGGATAGTCTTCACGATGCTTCCACGGCAAAGAGAGACGCGGTCTTGCGAGCCCCGGCATATGTCCATCGCTTGCAGTCGCAGAACCCGCACGGGGGCGCTTCGCTGGATGCCCAGGACAGTCCGGACCCGCCAGATCTGACAGGCCTTGACACTGTTCCCCATGAAAAACTATACTGGCGTATCTTCTCACACCGGGAGCGGAGCATGAAACTGCGGGGGACGATTCGGGTCAAGTTTGCCGTCCTCGCCCTCCTGGTGATTCTTGCCAGCTCGGTATTAACCAGCGCCATCGGCTACAGCATCTCGCGCAGCGCAGTCAGCCGCAAGATCGAGGAGTTTGACCTGGTAAACCTGGTCACCGCCCGGGCGCTGGACATCGAGACCCGGCTTGGCCGCGGGATCGAATCTTCCATTATACTGGCCCATGATGCCACCCTTGCGGGCTGGTTTCGCTCGGGCGAACGCGATGCGGCCCTGGGTGAACTGGCGCGAGCCAATATGCGCACCCTGGGACGCAAGGGAAACTACGCCAATGTCTTTGCGGCCAGTGCCGTGACGCGGGCCTTTTGGGTGGATGGCAAGGAGAGGCCGGCAGACATCCTCTCCATCAACGACCCGGACGATACCTGGTTTTTCCGGACCATCGCCGAAAAGCGCCCCTTCAACCTCAATATTGACTACAACCGCCAGCTCGACAACACCTTCATCTTCGTCAATGTCCTGATGGGTGATCCGGGCAATCCCGACGGGGTGGCCGGGGTAGGGATCGAGCTCTCCTCCTTCGCCCGCGAATTTTCGATCCGCGACAATCACGGGGGAAAGAGCTGGCTGGTGGCGGCCGACGGGCGAATCCAGATCTCGCGCGATCTGGATCTGATCGGCCGGCGGGCTGACGAAATTTTTGGAACAAACGCCGCCGCCCGGATCTCGTCCATTACCGGGGGAGCCATCGTGCTCCGCACCCCATCCGGCCAAGGCATGCTCGCCGAGGATTCATACCTGGCCTGCGCCCGCGTCCCCTCGGCCGGCTGGCTCGTGGTCTACCAGATCCCCGAGAGCAGCCTCTCCGGCATCCTCGAAACAATGCGCATCAGCTCCCTCCTCGGGGCTGCGGTCTCCGGGCTGCTGGTGGTATTGCTCTTTCTCTACGGCTTTACCACAATCATGAATCCTCTCAAGCAATTGGCCCGGGCCATGCGCTCCTTCGGGGGAGGAGACCTCTCCTGCAGGGTCTCGATCACCAGTGATGACGAGCTGGGCCAGATCGGGGAGCGGTTTAACGAAATGGCCGAAACCCTGTCAAAGTACAATACCGAGCTCGAATCGATCATCCGTCAGCGGACCGCCCAGCTCGTCCGGGCCGAAAAAATGGCCTCCCTGGGAGAACTCGTGGCCGGCGTGTCCCACGAAATCAATACCCCGGTCGGAATCGGGGTCACTGCAGCCAGCGATGCCCAGCGCCGGCTTGCGATCCTGCGCCAGAGCTTTGCCGACGGAACACTGACCCGCAACGAGATGGAGTCGTACATGGAAACGGCCGAAAGTGCCCTCGAGATGACCCGCAGCAATCTCGAACGGGCGGCCGAGCTGGTCCAGAGTTTCAAGCGGGTTGCCGTCGATCGGGCTGCGGCCGACATACGCGAGATTGTCCTTGACGAGTACCTTGACGACGTCCTGCGCAGCCTCAAGCCGCGCTTCAAGAAGACCTCGCACATCGTCGAGACTGACTGTCCTCCGGGAATCGTGATGCGCACCCTCCCCGGCGCGATATCCCAGATCATCACCAATCTGGTCATCAACTCGCTCGTCCACGGCTTTGCGGACCGGGCGGAAGGCCTGATCCGGATCCAGGTGGCCCGGGAGGACCCCATGGTGCGCATCGTCTTCAGCGACAACGGAGCCGGAATTCCGCCAAGCCACATCGGACGGATCTTTGAACCCTTCTTTACCACAAGGCGGGGCTCGGGTGGCAGCGGCCTGGGACTCAATATCGTCTGGAACCTTGTCACGCACAGCCTGGGAGGCAGCATCGACTGTTCAACCGGTAACGAAGGGGGTGTGGTTTTTACCCTGCGCCTGCCGATAGCTCTACGAGAGAGGGATGGTGGGCTGGATGAGCAACAGTGACCTGATGGTGTTTGCCGATGACCGCCAGGGCAATGAGGTCCTGCGCCGGCCGATGGACTCCTGGCAGATCCTTGTCGTGGATGACGAGGAGGATGTCCACCGGGTGACACGGCTGGTCTTCAAGGATGTCCGCTTTCTCGGCAAGCCGATCCGGATCCATGGCTGCCACTCACGCAGCGAGGCTGAGCAGTTTCTGTCCACCCATTCCGATATTGCCATCGTCCTGCTGGATGTTGTCATGGAGGAGGAAAACGCGGGCCTCAGGCTGGTCCGCTACATCCGTGAAACCCTGGGCAACAGCATGGTCCGGATCATCCTGCGCACGGGGCAGCCCGGCCAGGCCCCCGAGACAGAGGTGGTACTGCAATACGACATCAATGACTACAAGTGCAAAACCGAGCTGACCTCGGAAAAACTGTTTACCACAGTTATCGCTGCCCTGCGTTCGTGGCGCGACATGGTGACCATCGACCGGAGCAAAAAGGGCCTCGAGCGCATCATCCAGGCCTCGGCAGGGATCTTTGAGGCCCAGTCCCTGCGCGAGTTTGTCAGCGGTGTCCTGATGCAGCTTGTCTCGATGCTCGGTCTCGAAAACGACGCCCTCTACTGTCATACCTCGGGGTTTTCGGCGACCAATGAAAACGGGGAACTCAGGGTCCTGGCCGCGACCGGGAAATATGAAAACGGGCAAAGGCAGGATCAGGGCCCTGCACCCATCCCGGACGCGGTCTTCGGCCTGATCGAGCAGGCGGTTCGCGAAAAGCGCACCATTGCCGAAAAGAACTACTATATCGGGTTTTTCAGGAGCAAAAACGGGGTCGAAAACATCATCTATCTCGAGCGGATGGAGGACTTCGACCAGTGGGAAAAAAACCTGATCGATATCTTCTGCTCAAACGTGGCGATTGCCTTTGACAACATCTACCTCAACCAGGAGATCGAAGAAACACAAAAGGAAATCATCTTTACCCTGGGCGAGATCGCCGAGGGCCGCTCGCCCGAGACGCAGCACCATGTCCAGCGCGTGAGCGAATACAGCGTCTGGCTGGGACGAAAACTGGGCCTGCCCGACAAGGACCTTGAAACCCTGCGCCTGGCCTCGGCGATGCACGACATCGGAAAGCTCGCCATCCCGGATGCCGTCCTCCTCAAGCCGGACAGGCTCTCGACAAGCGAGCGCGCCGAAATCCAGAAGCATGCCCCGGCCGGCGAAGAAATGCTGCGTTTTTCAAAGCGCAGCCTGATCAGGGTCGCTGCCCGGATAGCAGCCCAGCATCATGAAAACTGGGACGGATCGGGCTACCCGCATGGGTTGGCCGGCGAGGCAATCGACCTGTTTGCCCGGATCACGGCCGTGGCCGATGTCTTTGATGCCCTCTCAAGTGACCGGGTGTACCGCAAGGCGCTCCCGCCGGACGAAGTTGAGGCATACATGAGGGAACAGAGCGGACACCAGTTTGATCCGGCGATTGTCAGCCTGCTGCTTGACAATATCGCCGAGGTACGCAGGCTGGGAGAAAACCTGGCCCGACTCGACTGACAACGACACACAGTCCCGTTGCACTACCTGCAACCAGATATATGAGTTCTTCATGATACAGTGGTGCGAATCCGGGATAAAGACCGCATTTTTATAATTTGATGGTATGTATCCCGGATTGTTCAACATTGACGGAGGATCGGTCCCGGCATACCTTTAGGAGATACCGCCCGGTGGAGAATCATGCCCACACCGGCAGGTCTGCTCTTTTTCTCCGTTGCAGCCAGCACGATCTCGGTTCGTGCCGGCACCCCGCCATCTCTCTTTGTCTGGACAGGAATCGCGGCGGGACGTATCGAAGCACCCTGTGATCCACAGGAAGCGGGGGCTGAGACACAACAAGTTTGCCGCCACAGTGAAGTCCATGCCGGCTATCCTTTTTGTGACTATGTTTCACGGCACGTTGTCCCTTTCCGGGCAGAGCCATGGTTGTATGCAACAGATCAACATGCATTGGAGGGATCAATGCCGTCAATTGAGCTTGTCATGGTTATTGCTTCGTTTCTGCTGCTCATCTCGATTGTTGCCAGCAAAATCTCGGCTCGTGTCGGCGTTCCGGCCCTGCTCCTCTTCATCCTCATCGGTATGCTCACTGGGTCTGACGGACCGGGCGGACTCTGGTTCGACAATTACAAACTCGCCAGCAACATCAGCGTGCTTGCGCTGGCTCTGATTCTCTTCTCCGGCGGACTGGACTCATCCCTCAACGAAATCCGGATGGTCTTCTGGCCGGGATTCATACTCTCGACCGTCGGGGTACTCGCAACCACTGGCACAATCGCCATAGGCGCCCATCTGATCACCGGATTCGACCTGATGCACAGTATCCTGATCGGCGCCATCATCTCCTCGACCGATGCTCCGGCGGTCTTCGGCATACTCCGCTCACGGCAAATTGGGATTCCTCAAAAACTCCGCTCCCTGCTTGAGTTCGAATCCGGAAGCAACGACCCGATGGCCATCTGCCTCACACTCGGCATGGTCACCATCCTCTCAATCCCTGCCGCCGGAATAGGCACAATGGTTGGAATGCTCCTGATGCAGCTCTCAATCGGCGCGGTCATGGGATGGATAACCGGAAAGCTGTTTGTATACGTCATTCACCGCTTCAGGCTCGAATACGAAGGACTCTATCCAATCCTGACGTCTGCATGTGCAATTGGCACATACGGGCTGACAGCCGTAGCCGGCGGCAGTGGCTATCTCGCCGTCTATCTCATGGGGATTATCATCGGAAACGGATCATTCACCCACAAACGATCCATCCTGCGCTTTCACAATGCGATTTCCTGGCTGATGCAGATTATTCTCTTCTTCACCCTTGGGCTGCTCGCCTTCCCGACAGAGATCCCTGCCATCGCCCTGCCGGCCATCGGCTTGTCCCTCTTTGTCATGTTCGTCGCCCGCCCGATCGTCGTAGCCCTCTGTCTCCGGCCCTTTGGCGAACCATGGAGGAACATTGCCTTTTCAGGATGGGTCGGGCTCAAGGGTGCAGTTGCAATTGTGCTCGCCACCCTTCCCCTCTCATCAGGGATCGCGGGAGCACATGAGATCTTTAATCTGGTCTTCGTTGTCGTCATCCTCTCCCTGCTCTTTCAGGGATCTACCATTCCCTGGGTGGCAAAAAAACTTGGCCTGGCCCTCCCGTTCAAGGAGAAAAAAAACAGCCCAATCTCTTTTGAGACTTCCAGCGAGATTTCAAGTGACATGGTTGAACTTGAACTGCATGATTGCTCCAGCGTCATCGGCATGAAACTCAGGGATCTCGCGCTCCCTGAAGACACCCTGGTTGCTCTCATTGGCCGTGCGGGACAATACATCGTCCCCCGGGGCGATACAGTACTCGAGAGAGGGGACACCATCTTTGTCTTGGCCGCCAAGGGACACATCGAGAGCATTCGGGACAAGGTCTCAGAGCAGACAGACAAGACCTGTCCCTGAACGCAATGCGGAGGCCGGCAGACATGACCATCAGCGAACTGGCAGAAAACCTTGCAGACAGCGGTCATTCCCTCTGGTACATCCGGACCACCGCACTGGACAGGCTGCACGGAGTACGTGCCCCCCGGGCCGTGATCGAGCTTGGCACCGACGCCGGCCTGGTCGAGCTGGCCCGTCTCCTTGAGGAGATTGAATATCCCGGCCTCCCGCTTGAAAACGCACGGATCACCCTCGAACACGCAACAACCGTCTCCCTCACCTGCATCACGCCTGATGCATCCCCGCCCCCCTGGGAAGAACTCGACGCACGGATCGCAATCACTCCGGACCAGCCCCGGCAGTCTTTTTTCGGTGAACAGCGGCAGGCCGGCCTGCAACTCGGACGAACACGGCCCGGGAGTGACTGCCCGCCGGCACGTGCCGCCTGCGAAGCAGCCAGGCTTGTGGCGCGGTATGGATATCTCCCTCCGCCACCCGAGCCGGTCAGGGGTGCGGCCGCCCTCCCGTCCGTGCTCCTGCGCGAACTATTGACCGATATCCTGACGGCTCCGTTTGTCGGTCGTTCCCTTGACTGGCTGTACGAGACCGGGTTTCTTGAAGACGCCTTCCCCGAGCTGGCAGGGATGCACGGGATCGCACACGACAAGGACTTTCACCCCGAGGGGAATCTCTGGTCACATACCGTGCACGCTCTCGAAAACGCAGCCGGGAAAAACCCCGTGCTTTCCCTTGCGGTCCTGCTGCATGATATCGGAAAACCGGAGGCAGTGCGGCATGGTGCGCGCGAACGACCTTTTGACGGACACGCCAATATCGGGGCCAGCCTCGCCAGCCGCTTTCTCTCCCGGCTGGGATACGAGCGCAGGACAATCGAGACCGTTGCCTGGCTGGTGAGGCACCACATGATGCCGGCCGCGCTGGAGGACCTGCCGCTCTTCCGCAGCGAGCCGGTCCTTGCCTCACCGCACTTTCCGGTTCTGCTCGACCTGTATGAGGCCGATACCGCAGCCACCTTCAGACCACCGGAAAGCACCCAGACGGCACGTTCGTTTTACCAGCGCTGGCTGAAAAACAGCCGCAATCCCTGGCGTAACGCGGACGGAAGCCGGAAGCACTGAGCGAGATGCCCCTGTGCCCGCACATATGCGGGTGTGTTGCCAGCCCGGGGACTTCGCCCTGAGTACCTGACTTTTGCGGTCACACCCGACACACCCCAAAAATTTGCGCCGGGACGGCATGCCATGATACACTCGGGAGAGGACCACTGGACGGGGAACAATGGCACACATCCTTCTTGTACATGCATCACGCGATATCCGCAATCACTGGGCAGGGATCGCTGAGAGCGAGGGACATCTCGTGCGGGAATGTGCGGACATCGAGGAGGCGCGCCAGACCCTGACCAAGCACACCACTGCGCGGCCCTGTCCTGTAATGATCGCCGGCTCAAGGGAGATTGCCCAGCCACAGGGTGATACTGCCGCGGGCATCATTGAGCTCAAGAAAGCCGCACCCGGACTGTCCATGATCCTGGTCGCGTCCAATCCGACGGTAGACGAAATTGCGGCCTGTATCCGGGCGGGTGCCGTTGACTATCTGGCTGATTCGGCCGATGCAAACGAGCTCCGGCGCAGTCTCAATGCGGCGGTCAACCGGGCAGCAACCGAAGAACTCAACCGCACCCTTGAGGGCGAACACCGGCTGTACCAGGAACATCTTGAGAGCCTGATAGAGCGCCAGACGGCAGACCTGCGTGCAATCCTGACCAGGCTGATCAGGATCCGGGATTCGAGCAGGGAGGCGCTCTCTGCCGAGCTGCACGATCATATCGGCCAGGACCTTCTGGCTCTCAAACTCCAGCTCCAGTCACTGGCCGACTCACGGGGTGAGGCCCCCGCTTTTGCGGACTGCACCGCACGGATTGACCAGCTTGCGCGCGCGGTACGAACAATATCACACCGCCTGTCGCCGCTTCTTGTTCAGTCAGCCGGGATCCTGACAGCGCTGCAGCTTCTCTGCGACAAATGCGTTTCCGAAGCAGGAATCAGGCTCCGTCTGGACATTGAGGCCCTGGGAACCCTTGCCGCTGGCAACGAAGTACAGGCAGCAATTCATCGCTTTATCGAAGAAGCGCTCTCAAACCTCCGCCGGCACAGCGGAGCCAGCGAGGGTGTCCTGACGGCTCGCATCCTCCCACCCGAGGTCGAGATCACGATTTCGGACAACGGAAAGGGATTTGATCCGACACAATGCGAAGAAGGACTGGGCCTGCTCCTCCTGCGCGAATACGCATCACGCCTTGACGGAACCCACACCATCGAAAGCGCTCCCGGACGAGGCACTCTTGTCACCCTGCATATTCCCCGGAAAATATTTACATGAATTGTATCACCAGCGCTGCATTTTCAGTAATTCTACGGATGGACAAGCGGAAAGATGGGAGCTATTCTACGAAGGTAGCAACAGGGTGCCGGAAGAGAAACAGAGGGAAGCATGGAATCCATTCTCGTGGTTGATGACGAAAAGAACATCCGCATCACCATCAGCGAATTCCTGCGGGAGCGAAAATACACCGTCCACCTTGCCGAAGACGCGCTGACTGCTGTCGAGCTTCTCCGCGAAACACCGATAGACCTTGTCATCACCGACATCATGATGCCCCGCATGAAGGGGACAGACCTGCTGGATCATATTCGCGAAGAATATCCTGACATCAAGACCATACTGATCACGGGCCAGGCCTCACTCGAAAACGCCACCGCATCCCTCAGGGGTGGTGCCTTTGACTACCTGCAAAAACCTGTAACAAAAAACACGCTGCTTTCGGTAGTCGAAAATGCCTGCCGCATCCTGACCCTGGACCGCCTCAACCGCCGGCTAATGGAAGAAAACCGGCAGTACCGCGATCATCTCGAAGAGCTGGTGCACCGCAAGTCCGAACATCTCTTCAGACTCTCCCGGCGAATCGTCACTGTTCAGGATGATGAACGACGCCAGATAGCCCACGAGATAGAGGACACCATTGGCAAGTCACTGATTGCCCTCAAGCTGAACCTGCAGTCCGCCCTGGATGGCAGGGGTTCGGCCGAGAGTGACGCCCTTCTTGAGCACCTTGACGCGATCATCGCGCGGACCCGGACCATGGCCAGCAGCCTCGATCCCCTCTCCATCGCCAGTGATGATCTTGTACTGGTGGCAAACCGGATCCGTGAGGAATTCGGCTGCTTCCCCTCCTGCACAATCGAGATCGATGCAGCGGCACCCGTCAGGCTTGGTGATCGCGAGCAGGCAGCGACCGCCGGACTGATCATCCGCGAAGCCGTATCGAATGCCATCCGCCATGGAAGGGCAACCCTGATCAAAATAACCATCAGGTCTGAAGATGCAGGAAGCACACTTGAGGTCAGAGATAATGGTTGTGGATTTACCGCAGGAAAACCCGGCGATGAGCGCGGAATAGGAATTCTCCTGATGCAGGAGCGCGCCAGCGCAATTCGTGGCGCACTGACGATCCAGGCTATCCCGGACGAAGGCTGTACCGTCTCGCTTTCCATCCCCGGATCCGCCTGATAGCAAGCAAAAAATATGTTGAGATTCCCTGACGGGAGGGTGTATAGTCGTACTATTCTTCACAGACTGAAGAGGCTCAAATGGCGCGTATTCTCATTGTTGATGACGAAAAAAACATCCGCTTTACACTCAACGAATTTCTCAAGGATGACAATCATGATGTTCATACGGCTGATGATGCTTTTTCAGCCCTCGAGTTGCTGAAAAAGCAGCCCGTGGACCTCATCATCTGTGACATCATGCTCCCCCGCATCAAGGGAACAGACCTGCTCTTTACCGTCCGGGCCGTATATCCCCAGGTCAAGCTCCTTCTGATCACAGGCCAGCCCAGCCAGGAAACCGAGGAAATCGGGAAAAAAGCCGGGGCCTTTGCCTATCTCCCCAAGCCTGTCACCAAGGAAATGATCCGCTCTGTCGTCAAAGATGCCCTGGCATCCGACTGACCCCCCCGGCTCATGCCCAGCACACAACACAGACAACAGCCATGCCGCATCCTGCTGGCGGATGATCATGCGATCCTGCGCGTTGGGCTGCGAAAACTGATCACCGAAGACCAGGGTTTTACCGTTGTCGGCGAGGCCGGAGACGGACAGGAGCTGCTCACACTCCTCAGGCAGGTTGCCTGCGACATCGTCCTGATGGACCTCTCCATGCCCGTTATGAATGGCTTTCAGGCGCTCGAGGTCATCAAAGAAGAGCATCCGTCCGTTCGTGTCCTGCTGCTGACCATGCACAACAGTCACGAGTACTTCCGCCAGGCCGTCAACCGGGGTGCTGACGGATACATTCTCAAGGAAGATGTCTACGAAAGCCTTCTCTGGGCGCTCAACACCATCCTCGCGGGACAAAAGGCCTTTTCACCCAAACTCTCGTCCCTTGTGATGGGCGATCTTTTTTCTGCTTCCGGAACCGATGCCGAACTCGAAGTTCTCTCGAAACGCGAACTTGAGGTTCTCAGGCATCTCGCAAACGGGGGAACCAGCCGTTCAATCGCCGAGACTCTCGGGATCAGTGTGCGTACAGTCGAAAGCCACCGGGCCCACATCATGGACAAGCTGGGCCTGAAAAACACGGCCTCCCTTGTCCGCTTCGCGATTGATCACAAACTCCTGTAAGCACAGTCTGTCGGGCAATAATCGCCTGTAAAAATCCGTACCTTTACTGAACAAAGCCGTACATCTGCGGATTGACACCGCACGGTACTGACCGGATATTTGGAGAACACAGCCAGCTTTTCTGCACCCCGGAGAAACGAAGATGATGCAAAACTACACATTGCCAGAAACCATCGAGGCCCGCCCGGCTGACAAACCCTGGCGCATCCTGATAGTTGATGACGAAGAAAATATCCGCAATGTACTGGCGGAATTCTTGAAGCTTGACGGCCATGTTGCCGAGACCGCCGCCTGCGGGAGCGATGCCCTCCGGATGATCCGCGACGCCGAATATGATATTATCATATCCGACATCATCCTCCCTGACGTCAACGGCATCGAAATGATCCGCGAGGTGCACCAGGACCTTCCGTCCGTCATCCTGATCCTGATTACAGGCATGCCGACCATCGAGACCGCCACAACCGCCCTGCGGACAGGCGTGCATGACTATCTCTGCAAGCCGATCACGCACAGCGCGATCTCCAGAGCCGTCAGCAATGCCATCCGGATGAAAACCCTGGCTGATCGCAACACAGCCCTCGAACGGGAAAACGAACGGTACCGCGACTGGCTGGAAGAGATGGTGCGCCAAAAGACCGAAAAACTCCAGCTGTCGATGCGGCAGATGACCAACCTCCGCTCGGCACTGGATCGAACCCAGATCCTCGTCGTTACCGACAACACCTACCGGATCAGGTACGCCAATGCCCGTTTCTGCCAGCTCGTCGGAATGTCCCGCAGCAAACTGACCGGCCGGGACTGGTTTGGCATAGTGGCCGATGTCCACGACGATCTGCTGGTGATGGATATTCAGGAAAAAACGGGGTCAGGGAAAATCTGGGAAGGAATGATCAGTGGGCGCTCAAGGGATGGTCGCCGCTGGTGGACAGAGACCGCGATTGTGCCCTTCGTCGGACCTGATGGCCACCACATGCAAAACATCATCATCCAGACAGACACAACCGATATCATCGAAAGCCGCGAGCGCATCCGGGCTTTGGCCTACACGGACAGCATGACCGGCCTGCCCAACCGCACCCGTTTTTGCGAAATGATCACGGGAGAAGCCGAACACGCGGCTGACTACGGCGGATTTGCTGTCGCCATCCTGGATCTGGACGGATTCAAGTCGTTTAACGAGGCCTATGGCCGCGAGATCGGGGATGCCACACTCCTTGAATTTGTCACCCGCGTCCAGTCAGCAATCGGCAAGCACACGCTGGCCCGTCTCGGGAGCGACCAGTTTGGCGTGCTCCTGCGCACACCGACCAGCGAAAAAGATGCCCTGGGCTTTGCCGGACGTCTCCAGTCCATTTTCATCAAGCCCTTTGTCATCAATGACCATGAATACCACATAACTGCCTGCAACGGAATCGCCCTCTTCCCCCAGCATGGCGAAACGCCCGAGGAGCTGCTCCAGAATGCCTCCCTGGCCCTTGATCTGGCAAAAGGTGAAGGGCACTGCCATTTCAGTATCTACCGCAACCGGATGCACCAGCTCGCCCTCTCCCGCATCTCGCTTGAAAACGAACTGCGCCAGGCCCTTGCTAATGAAGAGTTTGAGCTCTTTTACCAGCCCAAGATCGAGGTCTTGTCAGGCCGGCTTGTGGGTGCCGAGGCCCTCCTTCGCTGGCGCAAGCCCGGCGTCGGCCTCGTCCCTCCTTCGGAATTCATCCCCTATGCCGAGGAATCCGGCCTGATCATCAAGATCGGGCGCTGGGTCCTCGAAGAAGCCTGCCAGCAGATTTCAGCATGGAAAAACCGGGGATTGCCCGAATGCATCATATCCGTCAATGTCTCGGCCAGACAGTTCAGGCACCCCAATATCATCACCTATGTCATGACAGCGCTGACAGTCAGCAATATCGATGCAGGACTGCTCGAACTCGAAATTACCGAAAACGTGCTGATGAACGGTATCGGTACCACACTTGAAACACTCAATTCACTGCACGACCTTGGTGTGCGTCTTTCAATCGATGACTTCGGCACGGGATATTCCTCCCTGGCCTACCTCAAGGATTTTCCCGTGCAGGTCCTTAAAATCGACCGCTCGTTTATCAGCAATATCGGCCGGGATGAGCGCGACTCAAATATCACACGAGGCATCATCAGCCTGGCACGCAATCTCAATCTGCGGGTTCTGGCCGAGGGTGTCGAAACAAAACACCAGATCGAATTTTTGCGCGAAGAGGGCTGTGACGAAATTCAGGGCTACTGGTACAGCCCCCCACTATCTGCAGCCGATTTTTTCCGCAAATACGCACAAGACGAGCAATGAAAATCAGGGGCAACCATTTCCTGCGAATCCTGGATCGGATCACCGGCCCAGGGATCCTGCTGTTCCTGCGAATCCTCCCCCTGGCACGACGCCGGCATCATGTCCGCAAGCGGATCCTTGTGATCACAAACGCCGCCCTGGGCGATGCTGTGCTCTATTCGGGTGCACTCAGGGAGGCCATCCGGCTCAGGCAGGACGCGGACTGGTATATTGCGGCAGGAGATCTGGTTCATGAGGTCCTCTCACTGGCTGGACTCGCCTGCAACAGAGTTCCCCTCGACTTTGGCCACCTCCCCCAGACCATCCGGGCCCTGCGCGAGATCAGGGCCGATACCGCTATCGACGTCGGCCAGTGGTCCCGCACAAGCGCCATCCTGACGCGCCTCTGTGGAGCAAAACAGCGCATCGGCTTTTCACGAAAATGGCAGGGCCGGGCCGCCGGGTTCAGCGACACCGTCTTGCACAGACCGGATTGCCATGAGCTTGACAACTTTCTGGCTCTCTTTTCGAGGATCCTCCCCGCCGGGGCAGCTCCCATATCCAGGGAAAACGCCATTCCAAGGATGCCCCTTGTGCCCGGACCATCTGCCCTTCCGATGCAGCTTGCGAATCTGGTGGGAGAGACCGCCAGGCAACCCCATGTCGTCCTGCATTGCTTCCCGGGGGGCAAGTGCGCCTGGATGAAAGAATTGTCTGAGGAACAGTGCTCCGGCCTTGTTGCGGGACTGGCTTCCCGGGGGTACACGGTCTTCCTGACTGGAAGCCGTAATGATCATGTTCGGGCCGAAACACTCCTGGCCCGAACACTGTTCACCAAAAACATGCCTGTCAACGCCTGCGGGCTCACACTCAGTGAAACAGCAAGCCTGCTCGCATCCGCAAAGGCCGTTATTTCGGTCAACACCGGAATCATGCATCTGGCTGCGGCCTGTGGATCTCCGCTGGTTGCCATTCACGGGCCGACAAACCCCATGCGCTGGGGACCCACTGGAAACCCTGAAGCAATCCGCATCATAACGCCGCACTCCGCATGCCAGGCCTGTCTTGACCTCGGTGGCGAATACCGCTGCCGGACACGACTGCCAGCCTGCATGCAATCAATCACGCCCGGGGATATCCTGGTGGCAGTCGACTCCCTGCTGGCAAAAAACCGTTAAAGCACCTCCGCGCGGAATAAATCGACAGGCGAGATGGCACTCCAGCCATACCAGAGGGAAGAACTTCTGCGCTCCTGAAAATCTCCTGCATTTCGGAATTTTCAGTAGTTATACGTATTGAAAAGACCCCGGGATTGGTGCAGAATAGGTACGCACTCCACTCAAGGGGATATAATCATGCTCGGAAACATGAAAATTGGTCTTCGTCTCTCTGTCTCGTTCGCCATCATCCTGGCCCTTATCGGTGTCCTCGTATTTGTCAGCATCACCAGCATGAATGCTGTCCAGTTCCGCCTTGACCGGATCGTACGGGTCAACAACCAGAAATTCATTACCATCAGCAAGCTCATTGACACGTTCAATGAGCGCTACAATCATCTAAAAAACACGGTTATCTATCAGGATGAAAAGCTGATCGAAGAGTCCCGCAAGGACATGGCCGCAGCCCGAACACGGCTGGAACAGCTTATCATCGAGTTTCGCAAAATGGAACTCAACGACTACGAGAAAAAACAGATCGACATCTACGATGCCCAGTTCAAAAAAACCGTTACCATCAGTGACCGGCTGGTAGCGGCGGCAGTCCGCAATGACAACGCTCTCTGCTCACGCATCCTGCACGAAGAAACAGAGCCGGCCGGACAGGAAGAACTCAAGCTGCTGAATGACCTCGCAGAGGCCCAGATCAAGCGAACCACCCAACGCTATGAAGAGGCAAAAGATGGTTTTGCCCAAGCACAACTGGAACTTTTTATCGTGGTCGCAATCATCGTTTTGCTTTCCGTCATCATTGCCTTCTTTCTCACCCGCAGCATCACCAGGCCACTGGCTGCAATGGTTGACCGCGTTCAGGACATAGCCGAAGGCGATGGCGATCTGACCAAGCGGGTCGAACTCTCCTCAAAAGATGAGCTGGGTATCCTCGCAGGCTGGATCAACAAGTTTATTGACAACCTGTCCAAAGATGTGCGTGGCATCGCCGAAGCCTCCGCAGAAGTGGCCACTGCCGCAGGCGAATCCAATCAGGTCAGTGAAAGCCTGGCGGCCGCTACCGAGCAGATATCACAGCAGGCACAGACAATCTCGGCCGGAGCAGCCGAAATGAATCAGGCACTCCAAACCATCGCCAGCTCAATCGAGGAAATGTCAATCTCCGTAGGTGAGGTGGCCCGAAAGGCTGCCGAGGCGGCCCAGGCAACCAGTGAGGCCAACACCGCCGCCGCCCAGATGGATTCTGTCGTAAATGAACTTGGTTCGCATGCACAGGCTATCGGCCGCGTGGTCGAGCTGATTGGCACCATTGCCAGCCAGGTCAACCTCCTGGCACTCAACGCTGCTATCGAGGCGGCGTCGGCCGGCGATGCGGGCCGTGGCTTTGCAGTTGTGGCAGCCGAAGTCAAGGAGCTTGCCGAGCAGGCGTCCACCTCAACCGACGAAATCAAGCAGACCGTAGCGCTGATACAAAAAAGCACCGGTGGCACCATGGAAAACATGAAGGTAATCCGCAGCGTCATTGACAGGGTCGACCAGATCAGCGGAGCAATCGCCAGTTCAGTGGAAGAGCAGGCCATTACCGCAAAAGAGATCGCAGGCAATGTCAACCAGACATCGGTCGCATCCAATGAAGTCTCACAAAATATCAGCGGAATCGCCGAGGCCTCCCGCAGTGGCGCCGAAGGCGCTATCAAGGTCAACGGAATCGCGACAACCGTCGTTGACCGGGCAAATCGCGTTGCAAATATCGTAGGGAAATTCAAAACCTGATCTGATCAGACAGGCGCTGCCGTTCATGTTCCACCCGGCCCTCACTGGGCCGGGTGCTTTTTTAGCGGCAAACCCAACCAGATCAATGAACGTCTGGTGGCCGCTACCGAACATATATCACAGCAGGCACAAACGATCTCAGCCGGAGTTGTCCCATTTTCGCGCACAACCACCGTATCGTAAAAAACGGTAACGCCTGCCCCCCTGCCGTCGGCAAAGCCCCCCGAAAAAACTGGGGAATCGCCACCCTGCACTTGATTTTCCCAGAATTGATAGTACCCTTACAGCAAGAACTATTCCCACTATTCAGATCGAATAAGAAGGAGCCACCAATGAAACAACTTCTCTTCATGAGTTTCGCAATGTTCCTGCTTGGTGCAGTAACTGGCTGCGATGCCTTGCTTAATGACTCAGGACTGGACACAAGCAGCACCCCGTGGATGTTCAGCTCATCTCAGTCCAGCATTTCCTCGTCAGGAGGATCCACCTCAAGCAGTGCTTCATCATCTTCCACCGGCATTGGAAGCATTGTCAGTCAGTATCAGATGGACTATGGCCCATACTCCATTGCAATCAAGGGCGCGTATGTGTATACTGCCCGCGGCGCAACCATTCATGTTGTGAATGTTGCAAATCCCGCAGCGCCCGCCAAAACCACTGAAGCTGAAGGTGCTGCCGCAGACAGTCCCTCCTTTATCTCGCTGTTTGTCGATGGAAACAGGCTCTATGCCGGATCGGGAACTGGCTTTATGGGCTTCTATATTTTTGATATCACAAACCCGGCCACCCCTGTTCGTCTCGGGGCATACCAGCCATCTGATGTTGCCTGGAAGATCGGGCCCGCCGCTCTCTTCGCTGATGGCAACATCGTCTGGGCGGTCGGCAGCGACGGCTCGCGTGGCCGCATAGTCAAAGTGGATGTCAGCGACCCCGCCAATCCGGTTCGCCTTGCCCAGCACGACCTTGCCGGATCAACCGGCTCGGGCTTTGGCGGGATCTGGGCCAATGCAACACATGTTTTTGCAGACAGCAATCTCGGCGATCTGCATGCATTCACCACGGCTGATCTCTCCCCTGTCTCCGTCTTCAAAAACGGGGTAGACTATTTCCCTGTTGCAGGACATGAAGCCGGTGCGT